>NZ_CP128153.1:2683750-2993125 GCF_030292155.1 Bacillus sp. DX3.1
CCTTTAGTATGATAAACGGTACAATACTCATCTTGCATCGCCAGACTAATTCCTAAGGCAATGAGCTGCTTTTCTCGTTTTGTTAATGTTCCTTCTTGAAAGCAAGCTTGTGTAAAGGCATTATACGCTTCTGCAACTTCAGGAATTTGTTGTGTGAATTTCCCGAGACCTTCTTTATAATGCAGCAGTGTTTCATTTGTAGAACCTTGTTGCTGGTAATCCATATAGCTATTCCCTCCACACTTCATTATGTACACGGTTTAGTATGTACGTGATTTTTAAACGTATTCAATATTAACGTTAAGTGTATATATTTTCTTTACAAACCAAAAATAGCTGTTAGGATAAAATCCCTAACAGCTATTTTTACTACTCATCTGAGTTATTTAAATTCGCTAAAGCGAAAATACCTTCTTCATCATCTAATTCAAGTTGTAATCTTGCTGCGAATGGATTTACATTGTATTCCGTTTCGAGCCATAAGCGAAGTGCTTCAATTAAGTTTGCTTGAATTAAAATTTGCTGACGACCATTGACTTCTACTTCAGCTGAAAAACCATAGTCATCATCATACATCAGTTCAACAAGAACTGCTTCAGGATCAACTTGTCTCTTTTCCGCGATATATACGCAAAGGGCGTTAATGAGCTCTTGCTCAGAAATTTTTATCGTTTCCATGCTGCTTCTTCTGCCTGTTTCTTACGTTGGTTTTTGAAATATTTAAATGCACGAACTGCTAACATTACGATACCAGCCATTACTAACATATTTACCATAAACGCTAATACAGAACCAAGAGCACCCATGTTTGCAAACAAGCTACCCATTAATAAACCACCAAGACCACCAAGTAATAATCCTTTCATGAAGCTTCCTTTATTACTTTTTGGCGCTGTGTTTGTTGCTTTTGTTTTTGAATCTGGTGTTGTTTTCTTCGCATTTACATTAGAATCTTTTTTGTTTAAATTTACTTTTGAATTTTGACCTGAGCTTGGAGTAAATGATTTTTTACCAGATTTATAGCTTTTCGCAGCAACGTTATCTGTGAAAACAAAGCTACCTGCAGCAAATACAACCATAAATGCAGTCAATACTGTAACGAATTTTTTCAACATATTATATCCATTCTCCTTTTATTATAGATATATGTGATATCTATCTTTCTTAAAAAATGAAAGATAGATGAACTTTAAAGTTAAATTAAAAGTTCATATGAACTTATTATATGAACTTTTAATAGAATAAGCAAGTATTATTTCTTAATCATGTTAACTTTATTTTAGATTGTTGTTTAAAGAAGACTTAAAATAGAAGCTCCTTTAAAGGATAAGATACAGCTTCCCTAATGGTTTTCTAAACGTTACTGTTTCTATTTTTATCTATATAAATCCATTTTGATTTTTCGACATATAGCCGTGGCTATGGTTTTCTCTCTTTGTTTTCACTATGTCTGGGCAGGAAAAGGATCTAACCGCTTCTATGCATGACCGGATGCTCTCTCCCACCTAAAAAGAAGGAGTTTATGTCGGTTTTTTAATTTGTATTTATATATCTTACCTCTTCAATACAAACATTGTTAACCTCTTTATGATATTCATTTTGCCTTCTATTGTAATGAAGCTAGTTTTGTTTTGTTAATCAAAAGGAAAAATCATGTAAAACAGAATTGACTTTGCTAGAAACAAAACATATTATAAGGTCATAAGAACTTTTATTATTTTGGAGGTGAATAGATGGAAACATTTCATCTCACACGAAACGAAATGGCAACGCTCCTTCTTTCTCTTAGAGGATGGAATACGAAAAAGCCTCTTAGTATTTTACAAGAAGCTTGGGCAAAGTCACATAAAAAAGATATTGAAAGTGGGCAAAGCGTTACAGCTTTTATTACAACTGCACTTTCACCTATTTTCGAGAAATTGATTAAAATTGAAGATACAGATATTGGTTTTTCTTTAAATGAAATCGTTGCTCTAGGTAATCAAATCGAAAATTCAAACTTCTCAATAACCGCTATGCAGAATTGGGTAAAACGAGATATAAAAGAAATGATTGGTTCTCCGCAAAAAGGTAAGAAATATTCTATCGAACAAGCAGCCTTATTATTCATTGTCGAAGATTTAAAAACAGCACTTGATTTTGAATCTATTCGTAAACTGTTAAGATTAATTGTAAATGATCCTGCTGATCGTAGCGATGATTTAATCAATCCGGTTCATTTATATATCGCTTATTCCTCTTTATTCGAGGAATTAAATCAAGAAGGTTGTTTACAATTTAACGCAACCGATACAATCCATACGATTGAACAAACTGTAAAAGAAAAAGCAGATAAAATAGCAAGTACTTTTCAGCAAATCAATAGCGATCAACGCGAAGCCATTCGTAATGCCATCATTATCGCAACGTTATCTGTACATACCGCTTATGTACAAATGTTAGCGAAACGCTATGTATCAGCAACTTTATTTTTACAGCAACTCGACATAAAGTGAAACTTTGATCAGTGGGAGCTTCATCCCCCACTGATCATTATTTTTACGAGCAGTAATCCCTCCCCTAACTTCTTTGCTTCTTGCAAAACTTTTAGACGGGGGTATTACTGCTCCTATTTTCCCCACATTATAATCTAAAAATCCAGTCAAAATGACTAATATACCTTAGATCATAAATCAAAGGTTTGAACAAATAATCCATCTTCTAGCCATTCTGCAATAAATGTAAATGGTGTAGCCTGATTTATTATTTTTTTACCAAGTACCTTTATAAGTATAAATATAAGGAAAGAATCCTGTTACCAATTCCACTGTTAAGTCAGAAATCTTCATTATAAATAGCTAACTCCTATCACTCAGTGTTAGTACAGTTTTATCCAAATTTTGAAATTTTATTAATTACTGCAAACTCAGTATGATAAAACTCTATTCAATACCAAAAAAAGTAAAGAAAAAATCCTACATAGTATCCTCTTTTAAACAGATATTAATGAGAGTAAGATGAAAAAGGAGGTACAGTACAATGAAGAAAAGAAAATATTTATTTGTTCTTATGTCCACTATTTTATCAACAGGATTATTATTCGGCTGTAATGGTGATGGCGTCGATGAAAACGAACCAGATCCAACAGAAGAGCCTTCTGAACAAAGAGAGCAAGATGAACAACAAAATGATAATAACAACAAATAATTCAGCATAAAAAATGAGAAAACTATAAAGTGAAACTTTAATCAGTGGGGTATTACTACCCGTTACTGCGGGATAAATAAACAAAGTAATCAGCCATCAAGTTACTGCTATGCTTATTTTTCTAACGTACACTTACGGTTATATAACCGTAAGTGTATTCACACTCAAATCCCTCTGAGGATATTCACCCTCAATTCAGTCGGACTCAGTTGACTAGCCATCCTTCCTTATTACTCCAACTCCTACAATGATTTACTGGAGGAACTGCAACAAATCCTCAAAAAAATCGAAGAAGAATACAGCGGTGACTTTGAACAGAATGACACAGGACGTTACCGTTTTTCATATATATCGGTCTCATCGTTACTAGCTTTTTCTAATTACATTTTATAAAATACAGAAAATTCAATTAAAAACTATTAATACACAAAATACTCAATGGTGTTCCCACCCCATTGATTCTAACGTATTCTCACCTCACTCTACTCCCCTCTTCCTGATAATTCGATAGTGGTTACTTTCATCCATTAATATAAAATATTATATACTAATGTTAAGTTATCCTAATCTTTCAAATATCCTGGTACCGTGTTGTAATACGTTTCATAAATCCAATCCTGCATTTCAGCAAGCCGCTTTGCCTTAATAACGCTCCCTAGATTGACCTCGGTCTGTATACGTGTCGTACCGATTTTTTCTCCTGACTCGTTATTTGTCTGTGCGTCAACTTCTTGTTTCACGGTTGCGAATACTATCCCAAGCAACGTATAAAGATGACCCTCTCGGTAGGGAGCGTCTTCACGCTGCAGTTCGACTTCCCGAACCGAAAATACAGGACTTCCACTACTCCCTTGATAACAAGCGCAATATATTAAAAATTCTTTCTTTCCATTGTAATCATAATAGGGATGCGTTGCTGTATATCCTCTTCGAAAAATCGGGAAATTATGTTGTTGGTCCCATAATCCAACGGGGTATCCAATCATAATAATGTCTTCCATCGGTGGTAAACTATCTTCAAATGATTCTGTAGGAAGATCAGCAAGATTCAGCATGGTGCAGTCCAACTCTTCCCCTTTTTCGCGAATCTCTTGTAACACATGTATCAAAGGTATCACTGCAAGATCTACTTCCTCATCCGGATGAAGAATCGCAGTGTTGTGCGCATACCCACATCCATTTTGAAAAATGTTCGCAACTTCATAATAATCATCCTCTGTATGTAACAATAATCTGATGAATGCTGCGTCTTTTATAACGTGCTTATTGGTTACAAGAAAGGGCAAACTACGATCTTGTTTTTTAGAAAAATCAAAGAAAAATCCAGTTCCTCTTCCGAGATTCGTTTCAATTTGTGCTGTTAGATATAATAAATGCTCTGCTTTCTTATCTAGTATCATATGTGTCCCTCACTCTTTTTTTCTATCCCTCCTACCTTACCATAGTTGAAAATTTCAGAAAACTAAAAAATATTTTATGTATGTTTCTATCCTGTCTTACAATGAAAAAAATCCACTATAATAGGAAGAGGACCCCATATGGCGCAACCATCCTACATACGTAAGTTAGAATTTTTGCATATCTAAATTGGAGCCTATACACCCCAGCGATTACAACAATATCAACAGCAATACACATCACAAGACTTTCATGACGGGGATTTATTCGACCTCCCTGCTCATCTTGGCCACCTCATTCTTCCAACACTTCAACGCTATAAAGAAAGACATGAAATCGACATTTCACGCCTTCACTCTATCGATGATATGATTGACGCCTTTACAATCCTACAAGATTCAGATTATGACCGCTGGGCACTTCGATGATGAAATTTAATCATAAACAGGAGAAATGTGTTTCGAACCTTTTCTACATTACCTATCTATTTTGAATTAGATTGTACTAATCGTTCCTTTTCTCAAATGCTACCCTTTCCTATGGAAAGGGTAGCATTTGAGAAAAGAGCATATATAGCTTACTTAAAAATTGTTCATATCATCACCAAATCCTTAAATTCCCTTTAAAACATCTCCTACACCTAATACCTTCATACTTATAATTATGAGCGATAAACATATACAAGATATACTTGTAATTTATATACTAGGTAACATGAAGTGTTCTACACTAACAAACGAAAAGAGGTTTCATTTTATGGACGAAAAACAAGATATACAAAACCTACTATTATCTCAGATAGAACAACTATCTCAATCATTTCATTACGATTTTTTATACGAAAAGGAAGAACAGGGTTCACTTTGCCAAATCCTTTTAAGAGATGATAACGGATCAATTGTGGCAACACCACTTAGTTTTCGTATGTTTGTTAATGAAGTAGCTGGTAATGGAGAACTTATTTTTTATAGTACTCAAGGTGAATTTAGTCGCCAAAAATTTGATATATATAAAGAAGACAGTATCGTCAAGTTACTATTATTTATACAAGAACGTTTAAAAACAAACCATTAACTAAAAAAGATAAACATACTAAAAATGAAACGAGACACCTGATGATAGGTGTCTCGTTTCATTTTATTTCTCCATATCCGTCCACTTCAAGCTAGTTGCTGGGCCAAATTGATGCACATATAAATCTTTCACATATGGTTTTTGTACATAAGACAGTCCGCGCTGGAAAACTGGTGCAATAACCGCATCATCTAACAACATTTTTTCTGCATCTTGCATTGCTTTCCATCGTGCTTTTTCATCATTTCCTAATTCCATTTTTGTCTTTTCGATTAATGCATCGTACTCTGGATTTGCGTATCCAGTATTATTGACTCCACTTTCTGAGATGAAAACTTCTAGGTATGTCATTGGATCTGGATAATCAGGTAACCAGCGAGATAACGACATTTCATATTCTTTCTTTTTCTCTAATGCTAGTTTTTGAGAGTGGGGTTGCAATTTCACTTTCACCGTTAATCCTGGTAAGCTTTTCTCCAGTTGCTCTTTAATGTATTCTCCTACTTTTTTAAAGTTTTCTAAATCATAGTTTAGTAATTCTAACGTAACTTCATTCGTTCCTGTTTCTTGTTTTGCATTTTCCCAGTATTCTTTCGCCTGTTTTACATTCGTTTTATTAAATTCAGTTGTTGTTGCGCGAAAATCTTTTTTATCTGGTCCTTTTAAAAATCCATTTGGAACATAATAGTTTGCTGGTACTGATCCATCATTTAAAAACGACGTCGCTAACCCTTTTTTATCAAAAGCCATACTTAGTGCCAAGCGAGCATTCTTATTTTTAAGCATCGGTACGTTTTCATTAAAACGGAAGAAATACATAACAGGGTCTGTATATTGCTTTAATCCCTTATCATTTTTATATTTATCTACAAATTCTGTTGAAATAACAGCACGATCAATCTTATCTGTCTCATATAAATTCACAACAGTAGAAATATCTTTTACAATTTGATAGTTTACTTCATCTAATTTCACTTCTTTTTTATCCCAATATTGATTATTTTTCTTCATTGTAAAATTCGCTTCATGCTTCCATTCTGATAATGTAAATGGTCCATTATAGATTGTCGTATTTGCTTCTAAACCATATTTATCTCCTTGTTCTTTCGCATACTTTGCATTAATCGGATAAAAAGATGGTAAACAAAGTAATTTTGTGAAATATGGAACAGGATGCTCTAGTTCAACAACGAGTGTTTTATCATCTTTTGCCTTAATTCCCAATTCATCCACTGCCAATTGTTTCTTATTTATTTTTTCTGCATTTTTCACATCGTACATAATATATGCATATTCAGCACCCGTTTCTGGATTCACGAGTTGTTTCCAAGCATACACGAAATCATGAGCTGTGACAGGATCTCCATTTGACCATTTTGCATCCCGTAAATTAAATGTATAGGTTTTCCCATCTTTACTAACTTCATACTTTTGAGCAATACCAGGAATAACTTCATCCTTTTTCGATAATCGGAATAATCCTTCCATTACATTATTTAATACGTTAAACGAAACGGCATCCGTTACTTTTAAGGAGTTTAATGATGGAATTTCACCTGTCTCTGTTAACTGTAATATTTTCTTCTCATCTTTTGGCTTGGTAGCAGTATTTTCTTTTCCACAACCAGCTAAAAATGAAGAAATAAGTAAAGTACTAACTAATGAAAAGCGAACAGCCTTTTTCATTCAAAAACCCCCTTTTCTAATTTCACTAGCTATCATCATTCTTATTGCGGTAAAGTGAAACTTTAATCAGTGGAGGTTTTCTTCATTCCCCACTAATTATTAGCCTTCACCAATCGGGCTTTTATGGGCAGTTTATCCTCCACCTAATCTTCTTGACTTCCTTCCGAATTTTGAGGTGGGGGTATTACTGCCCGTTAATGCGGGGTAAATAACGACGAGCACCAGCATATTCTTCAATATAACCCGGTGTATTCACAGGGATAATCTCCACTGTTTTCGCTGCATTTGGAGAGTGAATCATCTTTCCGTCCCCGATATACATACCTACGTGATGAACACTGCCCTTTCCTTGATTGTACGCAAAGAATAGTAGATCTCCTTTTTGTAAATTTTCTTTCTCAACAGCGATGCCGGCTTTCGATTGCGGTCCAGAGTCACGCGGAATAGTAATGCCATGTGATTTGTAGATTGTGTGTGTAAAGCCCGAGCAATCAAAACCAAAACCACTTGTTCCAGCCCATATATACGGCAATCCTAAAAATAACTTTCCAGTGTTCACCAAATCATCCCCCGTTGGAACAGGTATATCATTTTGTGTTGCATAAACAGTTCCATCATTTTTTCGCAACCATGCTTTTTGCCCATTTGGTAATAGCACACGATACGAAATATTATCTTCACTTAAAAGTGGTAAACGTGTGTTATAACTCACTTCTAATGATTTGTATTTATCAGAAGGGTTAATATATAAAATAGCTGTTGGTTTTGTAACGAGTACAAATGGTTGCTGTTTTTTATCTGCGAAATCTTTGTTATAAGTTAGCTGTTTCGCTGGCATCCAGCCTGGATATCCTTGTTCATTTCTAGGTGTTGGTTGCCCAGGTACAACTACTTTGACCCAATCACCTTGACGTTCAGTAATGGTAACTTCCTGTCCTAATAAAGCTTGCGTTTCTAATTTATTTGTACTTGTTAACCATAGTTTTTCATCAAGAGTCATTGATTTTGTCCATTTCCATAAATCAACGGGATTTGCCACTGAAGGTTCATCAATAGGACGAATTAAATTCGGGCCAGTCCATAATGTTGCCGCTGCAACATCTACAAATGCTTGATCTCCGTTTATTTCTTCAGCATTCGCTACGGAGAAAGAGGTAAAAACCAATAGACATGTAAATAATAATGAAACAACTTTTTTCATAAACATCCTCCTATTAAGATTTTATCCTGCTTTAACGGGCAATCCCTCTCAAATAAGTATGATAAGAAATAAGTGCCCGATTGATAAGAACTTTCCATCAGTAGGTAAGTTATACCTACTGATGGAAAGTTCACTTTATATTCACTGCATGATGCAGATTTACCATTGGTCCGCTAAATGTCATTCCAGTTGGTTCTTCCATTAACCATAAAGGAGCATCTAGATCAAAATAGTGTATGTTTGGATGAGCAGCTGCCACATGTGCAATTGCTGTAACTGAAAGTGATGATTCCATCATGCTGCCAACCATGCATTTCACACCAGCCGCTTCTGCAATATCAGCAATTTTCCAAGCTTCCCGTATGCCGCCACATTTCATCAATTTAATATTTAATAAATCGGCATAGTTCCCTTGTACAAGTTTTAAAGCATCCTGTGCTGAAAAAACACTTTCATCAGCCATAATCGGTGTTTGTACATGATTTTTTACATATTTCATCCCTTCCCAATCTTTCGCATGAACAGGTTGTTCAACAAATTCTATAGCTAGATTCCTTCTCTCCATTTCTTGAATTATCGCAACAGCTTCTTTTGGACTCCACCCTTGATTCGCATCTAATCGCAATGTGATATCTTTTGGAATACTACTTTTTATCGCTTCGATACGTTCTAAATCTAAAGTTGCTGTTTTACCAACTTTTATTTTTAGTGTTAGAAATCCTTTCTCCACATGACTTTTCGCTTCTTTTGCCATTACAGAAGGTTCATCAACACTTACAGTAATATCCGTTCGTATATCTTTCTTTCCACCTAATAATGCATAAAGTGGCATGTTATGAAATTGGCAATACGTATCATACAAAGCCATATCAACCGCTGCTTTAGCACTTGTATTGCCAACACAGCTTAATTGAATGTGTAGCAGAAGTGTTTGAAGTTGCAACAAATCCTTCCCAATTAATGCGGAACGAATTGGTCCTAAAATCGCTTCTTCAATCCCATTTGCAAAATCCCCTGTAATCACAGGAGTTGCAGTTGCAGCGCCTTTCCCGACAACCCCCTCATCTGTATGAACAAAAACATCAATACTTTCAATTTCAGTAACGGTACGCAAGGCTGTTTTAAATGGCTTATGGAGCTTGATATAGCGACGATTCACGGTTAAATCCATTATTTTCATCTCATTCATCCTTTCTGTTCAATAAAAAAATCCAGCCATAAGAAATGCTCTTACGGCTGGATTTTGTCTATGAAAGTGTAGACAAAGCAGCAATTTGATTATATTTTTTTTGCGCATCTTTTAATGCAACAAGCAATGCTTTTTGTGAAGAACCAAAATAGCGATTTTTAATTTCTCCCATTAAATTAGGATCGTTTATATTTCTATGTAAAAATAAATGCTTCACAAATTGAACAGTTAATGAAATCGTTGCCGAACAGTCCGCATCAACGATCTTCCCTGTATCCTTTTCAACAACGAATGCTACGAAGTAACTTTTAAATTTTTCTGTAATGGGATTATTTTGAGGTGCTTTTGCGTCCCCTACGATATAAATCGTATTAGAAGCGTACACATAAATCTTCCTTTCTCATATAAGGATAACGGTTTTCTTAACGGGCGAATGAGCTGGGAACTCATCGTTGATCAAGAAATGTATCCGCTTACCATACATTATATATAATTGACTGAATTTTAACAATATTTATTTTGATACAATGAAACTTCTATTAGTATGGAATTTCTTACCCCATTACTGATGATTAATCGGGTAAGAAATTCCATGTTACTTCCTTGATTCCCTTTAATTTTAATATATATAAATCCATTTTGATTTTTCGACATATAAGCCGCGGCTATGGATAACAAAAGGTGACCTGCACTCGTTTTCTCTCTTTGCTTTCACTTGGCATGGGGCAGGAAAAGGATCTGACCGCTTCTATGCATGGCCGGATGCTCTCTCCCACCTAAAAAGAAGGGTTTTATGTCGGTTTTTTAATTTGTATTTATATAGAAATTTTAATGCCCATTAATGCGGGATATATATTGCGTGATTAAATATCCAATCTCTGAAAATATATAATTCATATAATTTACACGTTCTACATCCGAGCTTAATACGGCTATATATACGGTTTGTTCTTTTATTTTAAATCGTGCTACATCATGCGTAGCGCACTGCAGTTCACCGGTTTTATTTGCTATTTTTAATCCTTCTATATTTGCTAACCTCCCGCATAATTTATGAGTAAATTGCTGTTGTAGCAGTGGCTGATAAAACTGTTCTTCTTTATCATAATGACGTAACAACGACACAATATCTTCGGCCGTCGTGAAATTATCTTTACCCGATTCTTTAGGAGCGTGCATCATATATCGCTGTATTTTCGTTCCATCTAGTTGTAATGAATCAATATGATTTTGAATCTGATTCATCCCTAATCGTTTTATGAACCAGTTTGTTGCTGTATTATCAGACACTGTAATCATAAATGTCAGTAAGTCTTGTATCGTTACATTCGGCGTGTACAAGGAAGATATAATACCACTCCCGCTCGTTTTCGGAAGAGATGAAACAGGGATTAATTCATATGGATTTAAACAGCCCTTCTTTATATGTTCTATTGCACACGCAAGTATTGGCAACTTCATAAGACTAGCAGATGGATGAACATATTGTTCGTTGTAACGATACGTTATCGATCCCTGTATCATGACACTTACATTTCCTTGTATGTTTCTAATCAATTTTTCTAATTCACATACAAATTCCTCTTTTTTCATATTGCCCCTCCTCTTTTGGCCATTATAGTACCCTATCTTTCTTACATTATTTATACAAGATTTCTACTTATTAAGAACGAATGATTATAATACAGTCATTTCTCATTCAATTAGTACAAAAGACGTTTATAATTGGTTCAATGACTTCGAATGATCTTACCAAAGAGAATCCATCAAAATATTCCAAAAAGACCACTATATCCCATGCATAATATATGCATGAAATATAGTGGTCTACATACTAATTTTCTTATTTAGGTATGACGAATACTGTTTCATTTGGTTTTGAAAAATGATATTCCTTCCTCGCAAATTTTAAAATTTGTTCTTCATTATCTGTTAAATTCCCAACCTCTTTCTTTAAATATTCCCCATCTTTTTTTAAAGAAATTACTTGTTGTTGCTGATTTTGTATCTCTTTTTGTTTTTCTTTAATCATTGTTTCTTGCTTATACAGTATATATTGAAGGTAAAAAGCTGTTGAAAATATAAATATGAAAACTAAGATAAACCGCCGTATTTTTTTTTTATTTATTGTCACTCCGGGTTCAATAGATTGCGATGAATTGTGCTGTACATTAGGAACATTTATTTTTCTGAGTTTCCTCATATTTTAAATCCCCCTAACCATTTTAATTATTTCTGTACTGCCACTAACATTAAAGTATATATAGCTTTATTCTCTTCACTTTAAATAACCTCCTGTATAAAGAAATCTCGTAAATCAATCAATTAGAGATACCTTTCGACGGCATCCCCATATAACTGAAGAAAAATTTATTTATTCGTGCTAAAAAATGATATTTTATGTATTTCCTTTTATTAAAGGTACTTTCTTAGCATCGTAGAATTATTATCCTATGCTATGACTAATTTACTAGAAAGAAGGTTTCAACATAGGCAGAGTAATTGGATTTGAGCTAAATAATCAAGAACCTGAAAAAGCCACTAACGTTTTATTCTAAAATTTTTAATTGGAAAGCTGCTACGCCTAATTTTGATTGTTGGGCTATTACAACAGGAAATAATAGAATTCCTGGTAGCATTCCAGCACCATACACTTATAATTATTTAAACTTAAATTAGTATAAAAATTCATTTTTTCTAAATCACTACATGTTCTTCAAACATATTACTTCCCCTCCCTAAATAGTTTAAAATGGATGGATTTTTTCAAGGAGGATAACAAATGAACTACCGTACACTAGGAAAAACAGGATTAACTGTTTCCGAAATTGGATTTGGAGCTTGGGCAATCGGCGGTGATGAGTGGGGTCCCGTAAATGACAATCATTCCATTGCAGCGATGGAAAAAGCGGTTGAACTTGGAGTGAATTTTATTGATACGGCGGATGTATACGGATTAGGTCATAGTGAAAAGCTTGTTGCACAAGTAATAAAAAAACGAAGAAATGATATCATTCTTTCCACAAAAGGTGGTTTAATCGGGCACCATTATGATCCAAACGGAGAACCTGTTTATGAAACAGCTGAAAAAATAATTGCTGTATGTGAAACAAGTTTACGTCGACTTCAAACAGATTATATCGATGTTTATTTTTGTCATATTTGGTGGGATAAAAAGGAGGAAACAGAAGCATTCCTTCGTGCATTTGAAATATTAAAGCGTGATGGCAAAGTAAGGGCAGTTGGTGTTTCCACCCATGATTTACAATATATGAAACACTTTAATAAAGATGGCGGTATCGATGTTGTTCAGCTAGATTACAGCATACTGAATAGAGATCCAGAACTGGATATTTTCCCATATCTACAGGACCATAACTTAGGAGCTGTCATTCGTGGACCGTTAAAAATGGGTATATTAACAGGAAAGTTTAGTGATCAAACAACATTCCCAGATGGCGATTTACGACAAGATTGGCCAAAAGAATCCTGGTTTAAGAATAGTCTACAAAAGGTCGAACAATTAAGATCATTATCTCATCAAAAACGAAGTTTAGGACAAATTGCACTTCGTTATGTACTCTCTCATCCTTCTGTATCTGTTGCGATTCCTGGAGCAAAAACAGCATTACAGGCCGAAGAAAATGCTGGTGCTTCTATACGCCCTCTCCTATCAGATGATGAATTAGCATATATTAAAGAACTGTAAACTAAAATCATCAGTGGAACTTAAGCCCCACTGATGATTTTTTATCTATACATAAAGATCTATATCATATTCCATTCTTTTTGCTGTTCTTTCTGCAATTTCTACACCTAATAAGTTTTTAATGATATGAAATGACATATTGATACCCGCAGAAATTCCTCCAGAAGTGATAATATGTCCCTCATCTACATATTTAACATTCTCAATCACTTCAACATTTGGAAATTCACTCCTAAACAATTCAATACTTGCCCAGTGTGTTGTCGCCTTTTTATAATCCAGTAAACCCGCCTTCGCAAGAAGTAAAGCCCCTGTACAAACAGAAGCCATTAATTTTACTTCTTTCATTTGTTCACGAATCCAATTTATAATATTTTCATTTTTAATTTCATATTCTCGTACACCTAACCCACCAGGAATAATTAATATATCCACTGTTGGCATATCTAAAATACTATAATCAGGTAGCACAATTAATCCATTTCTCGCTTTTATCGCTTTTCCATCTTGCGTAACAGTATGAACTGTAAACGGTTGGTTCCCATTCTTTTCAGCTGTAACGGAAAAAACTTCAAATGGACCTGCAAAATCCAATACTTCTACTTCATTGAATAATAAAATTCCAACAGTCCAATGATTCTTCATTTTCATCGCCCCTTTTTCTATATAAATCCATTTTGATTTTTCGGCATATAGCCGCGGCTATGGATAACAAAAGGTGACCTGCACTCGTTTTCTCTCTTTGTTTTCACTATGTCTGGGCAGGAAAAGGATCTGACCGCTTCTATGCATGGCGGACGCTCTCTCCCACCTAAAAAGAAGAGTTTTATGTCAGTTTTTTAATTTGTATTTATATAAGTATATATTCACTTTGCTATCATTCAATTAATTTTGTACAAGATGTAAAAGATGTTGATGCTCTTTTTCTAACGCAATATCAAAAGCTGTTTTTCCATCATCTCTCTTTATGCTTATATCAGCGCCCTTTTCAATTAACAGTTTTACAAGTTCTTCATCCCCTAGTAATGTAGCTTCATGAAGGCTTGTCCATCCACCACTTTGTGTTACATTTATATTCGCACCACGATCAATTAAAAACTCAACTAAACTAATTTTTTTATTCGCAACAGCTGCTTGAAGAGGTGTATTTCCATTGCGATTCTTTTCTTTCACATGAAGAGTTGCACCCTTTTCCAGCAATAAACTCGCAATTTCTATGTGGCCAAAATAAGCAGCTAAGTGTAATGGCGTCCACCCATCTTCACTGAAAGAATCAACGAGTGACTGATCTTTGTTTACCAATTCACTCACTTTTTCATACTCGCCGTTTATTACCGCATTTGTAATCGTAGCAATTTGATTCATCATTTCTCCTCCTATCTATGTATTCCACACATTACAACTATTCATTTTTCCAACTACATATATTTCAACAAAAATATAAATATTCCTTTTCAGACACAATTGTTGTTAACATAATATTATTATTGATAATGAACACTTGCTATTCTAATATTCTTTTCATTCTATTTTTAATAAAAGTTATTTAAAGGTCTTATTAATCCCCTGAACACGTTTTATGCGTATTAAGTACTATCCTATTATAAGGTTGATGAAAGAATAGTACACGTCGATTTGAAAGGCCGTTTTTTTATCAAACCAATTTTTTTGTATATTAAAAGACTTATCGTATCGATAAGTCTTTTAATATTTAATTGCATAGCGTTCTAGTTTTTCTCGAATCGCATTCGTAATAAAATTATCAATAAGTTCGTAATATCCAGATACTCTTTCACTTGGTTTGTATCTAAATATTGATTACCTGTTTCATTGTACATATATTTAAACCCTTTCTATCCAAAAATTAAACATTATTAAATACACATTCATTCTATTTTTATATAAAAATAGAATACAAAAACGTATTTTTATTTTTGTAATTCAACGTAATGATAATTAATTTTTATAATAAAAGAAAACCGTAAAAATGTGTGATTTTCTATGGTTTTCTTTTATTATTGTATTTTTACTACATAATCTTTCAGATAAATGAAAGATCTATCATTTATTTTTTTATAGAGAATTTAATCATAAATTAAAAAAGATTTGATTTAAAATGGAGTCTAATTTAATAGAAAATAATAACGAAAATCATTCAAGAAACTAATCTCAAATTTACGAAAGAAATAAAGATAACACCTCATTTCTTTAGACATTTCTATGTGCAATATTTATATGACTATAAAGTGAAACTTTAATCAGTGTTTTTTTTTCATCCCCCGCTGATTATTAGTTGAACCAATCGGGCTTTTACGGGCAGTTTATCCCCCACCTAACTTCTTTGCTTTTCGCTGAACTTTGAGGTAGGGATATTACTGCCCGATAATGCGGGATAAACAATTAGCACCCCGTCAAATTGAAGCAGCAGTTGATCATAAAGATAATCGTACAACGAAAGGAAATTACTTAAAGCAAAAGTTGATGAAAGATCAGGATACTGGGGGTTTAATTGGAGAAGATGAATTTTAAAAGGTGTACATATGTTACTATCAGTTACGTTAATTAGCTTACAATAATTATATTATGTTTTTTATTGTATCTACTCTTTCTAATAAGATTTCTATCCATAAAGTAAAAATAAAATGAATAAAAACGATAAATTATTATGTAATTTTTAAACAATAATTTATTGTTTTTATTTAAAAATATTTATACTACCTAGATAATTGGTCATTCCCTCTTCCTATTATCTTTTTATATTACTTCGTCCGGATGTATAAAATTTATGATCCTCATTTATCATTATGTACATCGGCATAATACTCATATATCCTTTGTAGGTTTTACCTTCAACCTACAAAGGATATATGAATCATGACTAACACATACTTTTATATTTTTTAATTGACGATTTATTAGATTGTGAAGTTGCTACAGTTTATTTTCGCATTGTTTTTTATCCAATATTTTTAAATTTAATTATAATTAGGAGCATTTTATTCGTAAACAAAAGCAAACTTTTCAAATAAATAGAAAAATAATATTTTAGTTTTCATTTGATTTATTATCAAGATTTAATCATTTTTAATCAGAAAATCTTACATGAAACTATATTAATCTATAACAATTTTGCCTTCTCCCTTTTCCTGTCTCTTTTACTATATAAGATTTCATAACGAGCCTTGTTAAAGAATCTGTTAGTGTTTTATATGATAAATTCGATAATACCAGTAAATCGTTCGTATACAATATTTTATGTTTTTCTAGCAATAATAATACAAGTCGTTCAGAGGGTTTTAATGCTACATCGCTTTCCAATATAAAATCTATATTTTTCATATAATAGAATACTCCTTGTAGTTAAAGTTAATTGTCATTTTATCTATTATTAATATAGAAATATTATATAATAAATTATTGATTATACCAATATAATTATATGATAGTGGATATCATGAGTTTTATGATAGTTTTAGTTCCCATATTTCTTCAATTACCTCTTGATCTGATAATACTTTCATTGTTGTATCTACAATTTGAAATCCATACTTTTCATAAAGAGACCTTGCTGCTTTAAGGTCACGGTTGGTACATAATTTTATGACTTTATAATTTTGTTTTTCAGCAAACTCGATAGCTGTTTCCACTAGTTTTTTCCCATATCCCCCTCCTCTTAAGTGCGGGTTAATAAGAAACAACCTTAATTGTGCTACTTCTTCATTTACTTTTGTTATGGCAATGGAACCATTTTCTTGCCCATTTACTTCTAGAATCCAAATACACTCTCGTGAATTGCAACTATTCTTCATGTAATCATCTACACTTTTGGCAATAAATTCTTTGAAAGTTTCATTATAATTGTATTCTTTGTTATAAATTTTATAATGTGATTCAATTACATACTCTCGATCATTTTCAGTGAATACACGGATCATATGTATCTTCCTTTCCTATTTTTTAACATCATTATATCAAAGTATTCATATGTATTTATGAATATCTTTTATTGCTAAATAAAAAACCTCCAAAAATGGAGGCTTTGTTTATTTTACAATCGGTAATATGAGTTCACTTAATTTTACCGTGAGTTTTGTTCCTGCTTTTGGGCGGATTGTATAGTCATAGTCACTAGAAATTAGCACAACTCCAATTTGATGTCCTGCCGGGAATACATAATCATCCGGCTGCATGTCCCATTTAAAAGCATAATCTTTTCCTGGTGTAAGTGCTGTTGATTGCTCATTTCCATTTAAATTTTGTGGATCCATCCACCCTCTTGTTACAATTTCTGGCTTTACTCCACCATAATCAACAAGTAAAGCTGTTAAGTTTGAAACAGGACGATCAAGATTTGCTTGTATTGAAATTTCAGGTGTGCCACTTATACGCATTTCTTTTTGTAATGTAGGTGTGACATATAATAAACGGTTTGGTGATTCTAATTCTGGATTTTCTACTAATTGATTTGATTGGATTTTTGCATCATCTAATAATGATTGAACATTTTGTGGTCTATTTAAGCCTGGCTCCATTTTTCCTGGTAATTGTGCAGTAGTATTTTTTAAATTCAAACGCATTTTTGTTGGAACTGCGGCAGGATCAGGCCAATTTTTTAACTTTTGCCATGTTTTATTTTCACGCTGTACATCTACCATTGGCTCATCCATAATTCCATTTTCAATCCCATACAACCAATAATCAAACCATTTATTTTGTGTTTGTTGCCAATTATTGCTGGATGTTCCTCCATGCCCACCTTGATGTAACCACATTTTACGAGGAATATTATTTTTTTCAAGAGCATCCCACCACTGTGAAAATTGCTTTGTTTTTACATTCCAATCATTTAAACCATGTACAACAAACACACTTGCTTTTACGTTTTTAGCATCTTTCACATAATTACGCTTGTCCCAAAAATCATTATAATCTCCAGTTTTTCGGTCTTGACCATCTGTAAGTTCTTTTATTATTTTCTGACATACTTCAGGATTTTCTCTTGTTAATACAGCTTCGGCCATATTATCCGCATCTTCTCCTTGATAGCCTCCAGGGGCAATTACTGCACCATTCGCACGATAATAATCATACCAATTACTAATAGCCGCAATTGGAATAATTGTTTTTAATCCTTCTACACCCGTTGCAGCGACAGCATTCGGTAATGTTCCATTATAAGAAGCACCTGTCATTCCTACATTTCCTGTAGACCACTCAGCTTGTACTTGTTTACCATCTTCTGCATATGCGTTTGCTCTTCCATTCAGCCAATCAATGACTGATTTTGTTCCAAGAATTTCTCGCTCATCACCAGTTGTCGGACAGCCGTCTGATTTTCCAGTACCTATACTTTCACCTAAAATTACCGCATACCCACGAGGAACATAATAATTTCCATAAGAACCGAGATTAACTGGTTCTGCGAAAGGTTTTCCTCCGACAGCATGTAACTCTTCATCAACATTGTATACAGGTACATTTTTTAATCCTGCTCTATATGGACTCATTTCATAAATAACGGGTACTTTCACACCTGGTTCTGTTTTTGGGCGCATTACCTTTACAGATACACGATCTTTTTGACCATCCCGATCACTATCAATCTCTGTTTCTACATATAGATTCTCTACAATTGCTTCGTCAAGTGAATAAATCGGTTTTGTCATTCCATTCTCTAGTTGAATTTTTGTTGATTCAGCTATCGTTTCAAACACTTTCCCGTTCAACGGAAGATTCGCTTCAGTTGAACTATTCTCTTTCTTTTCTGCATGTACTGTCATGCTAGACACTCCTGATAGTAGTGTTAGTGACAAAGCTGTGGATATTGCAATTGCAATCTGTTTTTTCTTCAAATCCCTTCCCCCTTTTTGTATAATTTCACTTCCTCTTCCAATATACAATAAAATAACAGAAAATTCGGTTATTTTCGCAGAAAGAGTTTGAGAAATCTATAAAAAAGGCTTCGTTAATATAAATTATTGGTACTTTGAGATATAAAAATCACCACCTAATGTAGCTTTTGAATAAAGATTGATAATGTAGTGTTATCTCAAGACGAATTAAAAAAGTTAGCTTGGGAGACACTTTTTTTGTGACGAAAATGGCTGTTTTTTGCCTTTTAAAACACTTACAGGAAATCAACATTTTTGCTTTAGACTGTGTTAAATATTAATGTTGATATTTAACACAAAGAAAAGGCCTAATTTTTTGTTCTTTTTATATGTCTTCTTCAACTAACGCAACCCGTTTATCTTAATATGAGGTTAATTGTTTTGAGACCTTAATTTAATAAACATTCATGGATTAAATTGCGCTACAAGGAAATATTAAGGCTGTATTATTCACGCTTGATATTTAAACCCATTGGACAAAGTGGAGGTAATAGCATGGCCATAAGAAAAAAAGACAAGTTTACAGATCATTTAAGTAATATTTCTTTAAATTTAAAAGAAAGTGCTAATTATTTCGCGGACTATAAACTAAAAAACGTTAGTGACCTTAAAATTTTTTCTGAAAAAATGAAGGAATATGAATCGAAGGGGGATTCTTTGGTTCATGAAGTTATCAAAGATTTACACAATGCTTTCATTACTTCCATTGAACGAGAAGATATTTTATCTCTTACCTTGAGCATGGATGATGTTTTAGATGGGCTGGAACATACTGCTGCTCTATTTGAAATGTATTCTATAGTAAATGCTGATAATTTTATGCTTAAGTTTGTTGATGCCATTCGTAATTGCACTGCTGAAATTGTGGCAGCGGTTGAAATGTTGGCAACAAAGAAATTACTAAACATGAGGGATCATGCCATCAAAATTAAAGATTTGGAATCAAAATGTGATGGGATTTTGCGTGAATCCATTAAAAATCTGTTTGCTAATGAAAAAGACCCTATTCGTATTATTCAATATAAAGAAATCTATGAAGAGCTCGAAAACATTGCGGATTTCTGTCAGAATGTAGCCAACACATTAGAAAGCATTATCATGAAGAATGCTTAACCTAATATAGTTCTGGAGTGAAAATTAATGTAGTCAAAAAATATGTGGAGGTTCTAATGACAACAATAATTGTTATCCTTATTCTTGGTTTAATTTTCGAATTCATTAATGGATTTCATGATACGGCTAACGCAATTGCAATGTCAGTTTCTACAAAGGCTTTATCACCACGATTTGCGGTTATTTATGCAGGTGTATTAAATTTTATAGGTGCTTTAATATCAGAAGCCGTAGCAAAATCGATTGGCGGTAAAATTGCTGATCCTTTTCAGGTTGAAAATGGCTTGTTAATCGTCATTGCCGCTCTTATTGCAGCTATATTTTGGAATCTGTTTACATGGTACTATGGGATTCCTTCTTCATCGTCACACACTTTAATCGGATCTGTTGCTGGAGCTGTTATTTTTGGCTCAGGAATACATTCTATAAACTGGAAAGGTTTCACAGATATTATAAAAGCCCTAATCATTTCTCCTTTTTTAGCTTTTATAGTAGGATTCATTCTAATGAAAATATTAGCAATTGCCTTCAAAAACGTAAATCCTCACCGTGCAACTCGTGGTTTTCGAGGGTTTCAAGTCTTAGCTTCTGGTTTAGCTGCATTTTCTCATGGAGGAAATGATGGACAAAAAACAATGGGAATTATAGTTTTTGCTTTAGTAGCAGGTGGTTACCAAACCACATTAGATGTACCACTTTGGGTAAAAGTTACTTGTGCAGCGACCATTGGTCTAGGAACAACGGTTGGTGGAATGCGGATTATTAAAACTGTTGCTAAAAAAATATTTAAAGTTCAACCTATCAATGGATTTGCTGCAGATTTAACATCATTTACAGTATTACAAGGTGCTACTATGTTAGGACTACCAGTATCAACTACACATGTATCTTCATCTGCCATTTTAGGTGTCGGTTCCGCTAAACGTGTTCGGGGTGTAAATTGGGGAGTCGCTCTAAAAATTGTGACGACTTGGGTTATTACACTGCCAATATCGGCATTAATAGCTGGTTTAGTAATGATTATAATAAAAATTTTCATATAAGGATGTTAAATGAAAAAACAATGGTTAAGTGTCTAATAATGGAGATGTCTTTCGTACGACTATCTATTTGCAGTTGTATGCCTTTAGACTGTAATTCAATTTCATGTTTTTGAATGCTGGTATGAACGAGCGATTCAATATTAATTATCTCTTTCTGTAAAAGGTCTCTTTCTAATTTTACAAACCGTAACACTAAACTTTTTATTTGAACATAGGAAAATCTATGTAAATGCTAGATAATAAAGTATTTATATCATACAAGGGTATATTAATCATGAGGTGTTGTATCATGTTAAAAAAAGTATTTTTCGCTTTAATATGTATCTGTTTTCTATCAACAAATACAATGGCACAAACAAATAAACAGATTGAAGTATTTGACTGTCAAAAAGAAATGGTAATACAAAAACAATCTCTAGATACGACTATACAAAAAGAAGCTATACAATATGCAAAATCAATCACTGGTGTATACAGAAATCTGAATGTTGTTCCAAAAATCGGACATATGATAAAAATCCCTTTATCCAAACCTGTTACAATAACAAATCAATGGATACATACGAATATAGATGAAGTTCTCATTTTGCTTCCACTTAAAGAAAAACCGTATATCATGATTTATGATGATGAAAATAATCCTCATTTTTATTATGTGCAAGGTCATCCTGAAGGTTTGCTAAAACAATTGAAAATCAAATCATACTGAATACGTATATTAAAATTGGGTTCTGTTAAAGCTTATTGTTGATTTTAGAAAATAGGAAAGAGGGCTTCCATTAAGCCCTCATCTTTCTTATAGAATAAACGCACCCTAAATGAAATAACGTATCTTTGTATTTAATTTAATTGTGGTACTAGTGACTTGACTATTTCTCCAATTATACCCTTAGTTTGATGAATGCCTAAATCTGAATTTGTCATAATAACAGCACCCGTTTCTAAATAGGGAAACGCAATCATCATACATTGATATCCAACTCCCCAACCTAGTGATGAAATTTCAAGTTCTTGACCTGATTTGTCAAGAAAGATCCCTAGGCCAGTCCACTTTGAACACCCTTGAGGTGTTAACATTTCCTTTATCATACTTTCAGAAAGACCAAGTTTTCCACTACCTTTTAATGAATTAATTAATTCGATTACCAAGATAGCTAAATCTGTCGGTGTTGTCCGAAGTCCAGCAGCGGCTGGATATGGATATATTGGATACTTTTCACCCAATAATTTCCCATCTTTATTGTGTCCACAAGCAAAATTATTTCTTTTTACTTCTGGTATAGAATATTCTAGCTTGCTATTTTTCATATTTAATGGTTCAAATATCAACTCATCCATTAATAGCTTAAAAGGTTTTCCGGAAATGTCTTCTATAAGTTGTTCTATTATACAAAAACCAGCGTCTGAATATTGAAAATCACTTTCAGGTTCATACTTAACTTCAATAGGTTCTGGACAATATGATTTTCTACCCTCAAGAAGGTCAAGCATTGTAGGGTTGCCTTGAATAGAATCATATTCACAAAAACTTCCTTCAGGGTCAATTACCCCGGATTGATGACTAAGTAGTGTCCGTAAAGTAACTTTTTTATATTGAGTACATACATTTTCAGGAACCTTCCAAGATATAAGCCGTTCATTTACATTCTCATCTAAGTCAAGGATACCTTGTTCAGTTAATTTTAATACTAGCATTGCCGTGGCAAACTTACTTATGGAACAGGCATTGAAAATGGAGTCACTGTTTACTTTATTGTTGGTTCCCGCCTCTAGTACACCAAAACTTTCTTGCAAATCAAGGATACCATTATTAATTAAGGCTATACTTAAACCCGGTATATTGTAATGCTTCATTCGTTCATGAATATTTATGTTCTTTAGTTCCAAATGAATTTCCCCTTTTTATCTACTAATTGATAAAGTTTAACTATACATTCTGTTCAAATACAGTCCTCTTCAAATTTATTTAATAGAATTTCCCCTTCTATTTACATTCACTATATTATTAAAATCGTACAACCTTCGCTAAATTATTTAAATATAGCCAACAATCAATTTAAAATTCTTCCTTTTCAAGCTGTATGTAATCATCAATATCTTTATTTATTTGAAGTAATGATTCCCTCCAAAAATCAGGATTCGCAAGATCAATTTGAAAGTACTGGTTCACTAACTCTTCAACTGGTCTTTTCCCTGTGTCACTTAAGAACAGTTTATATTTACGATTAAATTCACTACCTTCCTGTTTTGCAATCTCTAATAAGCCTAGACTTAAGAGATAACCAAATGTATAAGGGTAATTATAAAAAGGAACGTTAGCAGTATAAAATTGATCGTATTTCATCCAAACAAAAGGCTGATATTCAGTTAATCGATTTCCATATGCGATTTGTTGTGAATCTATAGATAATTTCTCTAATCCATCCGCACTTAAAGGTCCTTTTTTTCTTTCTTCATAAAATGACTGTTCAAACATAAATGAAGCTCGAATGGCCATCAAATAATTAAAGCTATTTCTAATTTTCCAGTTAAGTAACTCTTTTTTTATCTCTCGACGATCTGTTTTTTCAACCAAATGATCCACAAGTACCATTTCAAAGAAAATAGATGCAGATTCAGCCATACTCATTGGAAGATAATCATCTAAAAAGGAATTAGACGGATTTTGACTGATTTGATAAAAGTGCCAAGCGTGCCCTAATTCATGAGCTAAAATTCTTACACTATTAAGCGTACCATCATAGCGTAAAGAAATTCTAGATTCCCTTTCACTTAAAAAAGGAACACAACATCCACTTGATGATTTACGGTCTCTCGGTTCTGCATCTACCCATCCATATGTAATTGCCTGTAATGCAAATTGCGCTAGTTCTTCATCAATATTTTTTAACGCATCATATATTTCTTCCACACCTGTTGAAAAAGGAATTTCAATCTGTTCATTTTCTCCCGTTGTCATAAATTCATGCCATGTTAATGTGTCTGAATTATTTTTTTGGAAATCTAGAAAACTTGTTAATTTTTCAAGGTTCTCTTCGATTGTATTCCACATTTCAGATAATACATGATGAGAGATCCCATTCACTTGAAGCGATTCTGATAGTACATCTTTCTCTATCAACATTTGATTTTTCACATTTCGTAATCTTCCCATGTGATTGAGAACTAAAGCAAACAAATTTTTCTCCTGCTCCAATGTCTCTGTTAAAGAATGAAATACAGTTGAACGTGTATTCATGTTTTCATGGTTCATAGCAAGATGATTTGCTTTACCAAATGAAAGTATCTCTTTATTTCCTTTATTATCATAGTGAATTTCTAATTTGTTTCTTAATTGTATGTACATATCTTCCCAAGCTTTTAATTCATCTCTCATAAAATTGATATTTTTGTTTTCAGTGAAGTTACTCATATCAGTTTTTGAGTCTTGTAATAGTATACGAGCTTCTGTTTTGAGGTTATTTATGTTGGTATGCAGTAAAGTGATTGCAGATTGATCAGTTTTTTCGATAGTAAGACAGTAATGGTAATACTCCGCTTTTTCAATTCTTTGTATGATTTGAAAGAGTATTTTCGAGTCTTTATTTTCTTTATATTCTTCTATTAACTGTTGAATTGCTGCTATTTCTGTGGAAAGAATAGGGTCTTTATTTTCAGGATACAACCTATCTAAATCCCAGCGTGTTGGATGATGTACCGTTTGATTGATCATACAAACCTCCATAATAAGTTTTCGATTCTTCGTATATAGTTTACTTACAAATTTAATTATATATAAAATATTCAGAATAATAAATATTAAAAACTTATAAATACATATATCATTTACCATTAAAAAAAGGATTGATCAAAATGATCAATCCTTTACTCTACCTCATTTAAGAATACTAATGTTAAAACGCCTGGTCCTGTATGAGCTCCAATTACGGCCCCAATTGTATTTATTACAAATACTTCACAACCAAATTTTTCAACGATTAATTCTTTTAGTGCGTTTGCACTTTCTATGTCGTCACCATGTGTAATTCCGATGGTTTGACTCTTTAAGTCTTTTCCACGTTCATCCATTATTTCCACGATTCGATTCAAGACTTTCTTTCTGCCTCTCACTTTTTCAAGTGGAACAAGCTTTCCTTCATCAACATTTAAGATCGGTTTAATATTTAATAAGCCACCAATAAATCCAGCTACTTTACTTAAACGGCCACCTCGAACTAAATACTGTAAATCAGCTACTGTGAAAATATGCTCCATATGTTTTGTTAGAAAAGCAACACGGTTCAAAATTTCTTCTTTCGTTGCACCATTTTGTGCCATTTTTGCTGCTTCTAACACTACAAGTCCTTGACCAAGTGAAGCGCATTTTGTATCAATAATTTCTAAATCAAAACCTGCATATGTTTCTTTTACTTCTTCTTTTATAACGACCGAAGATTGATATGTACCCGATAGTTCAGATGAGAAAGCTAAATAAATACAAGGAATATTTTGCTTAGCATATGTAACAAATGTTTCTTGAAACGCTTCTAATGATGGTAGCGATGTTTTATATACTTCGCCTTCTCTCATTTTCTGTAATAAGCGAACCGACTCTAATGTTACTCCGTCTAAATACTCAGTTTCTGCTTCATCATATACACGAAGTGGAATCAAATCTATATCGTAAGTACGCAGCAATTCTTTTGGTAAATCAGCCGCACTATCCGTAATAATTTTAACGCTCATTCTTAAACCTCTATTCTTTTATAAGTATACTAAAATAAGACCATTCTCTTTTAAATTATATACGTAAAACGATGATGAAGAAAGAGATAGTGTTATCAAAGTATTCTATATTCTATGCACGGAATGTTAAAGAATTCACTCTATTTATAATGACTATTAGGGAAATCGACTTTTATTTCAACAGCCACAAATATTAATTATGTACCTTGTTTTAGCCCTAAAGTTACAATCCCTTCTGCACAATAAAATAACTAGACTCATATCCTATTCCGTATATCTAAACCACTTACGAAACAGAAGGGCAGGAAAATTAAATGACTTCTTATATGGATTACACCTCTCCCTCTACCCGTTTCACTCATGATCTAAGCACAAGTAATTTCTTTAAAAAAGATGAGCACAATTATATAAATGTGTTGGGCATTAATCAATTGAATACATTAGAAAATACTTCTTTACTAGACATTTTTTTAAGTGCGGATAATGTTGTAGAACCTCATGTACATCAGAATGCCGCTGAACTTGTTTACTGTATTTCTGGTGCAGCTGTCGTTTCATTACTCAACCCATTTACGAATCAAATTCTTAATTTCCCTATAAAACCAGGTCAAGTTGCCAACATACCGCAAGGCTGGTGGCATTATGAAATTGCCTCTATTGACAATACACATTTATTGGCCATTTTTAATGCCCCTACTCCAGAAGTTATTTTCGGATCTGATATTTTAAGATTAACTCCATCAAATGTAATGGCTCATACTTATTGCCTCGATGAACAACAATGGAAACAAGCGATATCACCTATTCAATCTACTACCGTAATTGGTCCTCCAAAAAACTGTAATCAAAATCAAAACCGAAATGAGATGCACAATATACCATATCAAAACCAAACGCATACACAGCAGCCCTCTCCTTATTACCAACAACAATTTCCAATTCATCCATATTGGGGCTATTAATACAGAGAGTTATACAAACAAATCATACTTAGCTGCCAGTTGCTCCAATTTCTTTTCTCTGTATTTTGTAAACCTAAAGAAATGGATTACTGGCATCTTCCCATTATAAATTCGCGTGAATTCTTCATGTTTTTTTAACTTCTCTTCACCTTTTGAATCCAATCCACTTCTACTGCAACGTATTTCCGTTTCAATTTGCTAATCATCCGGACAGAATAATTGTAATCAAGTTTCATTTTTTAAGAGTGCATGAGCCCTTTTCCTTAGAGAAACAACCTTTGGCCATTACCAAACAGCCAATGATCTTCTTTATTTAAATAGTGCATACATTCCTTCCCATACGGTACATGAAGTTTTAATCTTCTCTCAATCACTTGATGTTGTTTTATACGCTTGCACACCAAATGTTGGTTTAAATAAAGTTTGTTTAAATTGATGCTAATAACCATTGATGACTGAACAAAAGGAATGAGCTTGTTTTGAAAAAAGATTGCTCAAAACAAACTCTAAACATATTTTATAGAATCAATTTTTATAAAAAAGATTGATTATTTTGTGCTGCGTTCTTCAACTAGGGGTTGCATTATTTGTTGTAGCATATATTATTTATACTTCCTTGAATATATAAACTCTGTAACTGGAAGTGTCACAAATGTAAGGCCGACCACAATAAGTAAAGGATAATTCTCAATATCATTTAAATTAGATACCCCTTCAGAAATAAAAAGAATCAAACCTGACAATATCATTAACACAAAATAACCTATCTTCGCACTCTGCGTTTCAATATGCCGATCTAATTCGTCTTTCTCTTTAGCTCCTTCATGGTTGCCCCAATTAAGAGAATTAAGAAAATATGATAAGGTAAGGAAACTAAAGAATATAGAACTACCATCTATAGTTCCAAATCGCACCCATCTGTATACGGTGATTCCCACAAGCGTACAAAAAACAGCAAAGGTTAAAACAACAATGATTTTTTTTGATTTATCCATTCCTTTTCCCTCCATTCTCCGATGGTATAAATAAATCCTCCATAGTGATTCCTAAATGCTTTGCTATATCAAATGCCAGCTGTAAACTTGGATCATATTTGTTGTTCTCGATTGCGTTAATCGTCTGTCTGCTTACATTACATAACTTTGCTAATTCCCCTTGTGAAAAACTATTTTTTTCTCTGTATTCCTTCATTCGGTTTTCCATTCCATATACCACCGCCATATTTGCAAGGTGTAAAAAACTTTTTACACCTATATGATAAAATAAAACAAACGAAGTGTCAAAAGTATTTTACACCTTATTTGTCTTATACGTTTTTATAGAAATTGACCCTTTTTGAATTAAACTTCTCTTTTAGTTGAAGAAGGGCAAACAAAAAGGGGCTGTCTCATAAATCTATTTTCCGACTATGAGACAGTCCTCAAATAGCGGGATAAATTGTTCCAAGCCTTAATAAAACTTTACTCATTATCCATTCCCCTTCAATTATTATATAATCTTTCAATACCACTCATATTTTTCTCCTTCCATCCTTACATATATCTTCGTAGCACTCACAAAGCTTCTACTTTTCTAGCTAGAGTAGTATTACAAACAATTTTTTCATATAATTTCTCCTTACGATTTCATGTTTCTTATAAAAAACGTTATAATAAACTGTAGCCTCTACGATTACGTTATAAAGGAGAATGAAACATGGCTAAAATTAAAGTATATCAACCAAAAGAAGAAAATATGGATGCAGTAAAGAACATCATAGATGTAGAAGAACAAAACCCAACTACTGATGATTTACAAAATCTATACGCATGTGTATTAGACACTGAAGATATGGCTCTACCTGATTCTTACATTGAAGAAGATATTTTAATCGATTCTATTGAAGTTATGGTAAATGTATCTCAAAACAAACTAAGAGACTTAACTACTTACGATGTAATTGAAGTACAAAACAAAGGTAAAAAAACACAAATCTTACTATTAGCAGACGAAGAATACGAAATTATCGAAGGATAATTTTCAAAACTTACATAACAAGAAAAGCTCCTTTCCAATTAGGAAAGGAGCTTTTTCATATTCTATGCCTTTAATTTATCCAAAGATGTGAAAGTAAGTGAATACTGCTACTGTAGCACCTACGATTGGCGCTACAACTGGAACCCAAGCATATCCCCAATTTGATTTACCTTTACCTTTGATTGGCATAATCATATGAACAAGTCTTGGCATTAGATCCCTTGCAGGGTTTAAAGCACAACCAGTGATACCGCCTAATGAAAGAACAATACCCCATACTAGAAAACCGATTGCTACGTGTGCAAGTAATTTATTATCTCCCATAAGTGGAGAGTGTATGATACCTAATGCACCGAATGCTAGAATGAATGTACCAACAAACTCAACTGTGAAAGCACGTGCCTTAGAAGTTCCTTTAGCAGGTACTGTACCGAAACATCCTAAAACTTCTCCTTTCTCTTCTGTTTGTTCCATAAACGGTTTATACATTACCCATACTACGAATGCACCAACGAATGCACCAAGTAATTGTGCTGTAACGTATGGAATAACCTCTGACCAAGGGAATTGACCGTTAATTGCTAATGCAATAGTGAAAGCAGGGTTGATATGGTTTCCACTAATGCCACCAAAGATTATTGCAGGAATCATTACTGCAAATCCCCAAGCTGTTGCAACAACCATAAAACCACTTTGATGACCTTTAGTTCCTTTTGAATGTACATTGGATATAACACCAAGACCTAAAATTACCATTAACGCTGTAGCGAAAAACTCTGCGATGTATTGCACCATTACTTTTCCCCTTTTTATACATATTGTCATGTAACTCACGTACTGCATGTTCTAGTCTTTGAGTTTGATTAACTTTAAAACCCGTCTTCTCGGAATAGTGGTCTACTCTCTTAAATCGTTGGTAAGTCTTAATGATATAGATTTTTTCTTTACCATATGATTTTACATTCTTCATTTTTTATCCCAAACTGTATGACAATGTAGTACGTTGCCATACAGTTTATCAATCGTCCCCATTCATAAATAGTGCTAATACTAGTTCTAATACAGTTGCAAATAACATTTGTTCATTCCCCCTTCTGTGATAATCTTTTTATAAGACTCAAATACTTCTAAGGCTTCATTTAAACGATTTTTAGTATAGCCATACCGTCTTTACCTCTATAGTGAATGGTAAACTTGTCGTCATTGAATCCAATTACCTTCATACCTTCAGCGGTTTCTTTAATTAGTTGAAGTAATTCTTTATTTACTTTCAGTTCCTTAATAATTTCTGTTGCCACCCGTACTACCCCTAAGTTATATAGATGTATATACTAAACGTGTTCACTTTTTCACATATTTTTATAAGAAAAATGGTGACACAAGCCACCTATATAGCCGTTACTTCTGCATCCTTTTTGCATAACTCAATCATATAATTCTTTCTAACATTTGCGACTGGTTTAATTCAATATGAGTATCTTCACTGTAATACACTACTAATTCATCAAACATCCGCTTAACTTCGTTAGTTGTTTTAAATGATATGCTAACCTTTTTATTCATCTTACCATCTCTTTTATTTACAGTTAGCGGTGGTTGTTACTTAGTTTGTGCTTCGTAGAATGTTGCGTGGTGATTGTTTCAGTTGGCGTGTTTAGAGGTTGTTATCTGTTTTACAAGACGTATATTACATTAGATTACATTAGATTACTGTGAACAACTAATGAACAAATACCTTCAGTAAATATTGGTAAGACCACTATAATATTGACGGATTAAATAAAATATAGTATACGTGTGTACGTATTATATATAGGAAAGTATTTATCAGTCGCTTTATTTTCGATTATAAGAGACTTTATGTATTAGGTAGTTTTTAAAAAATATTAGGAATGTGTTAAAATCGCTTAAAATTGAATTATAGAGGATATTTTTGATATGTAGGAGGAAAGTTATATAAAGTTACTTGCCGCCTAATTATATTTTCAAAAAAATAAAAATGGAAGCCGGGTAATGTTTAGAGAATATTATATATGTTAACACCTAAATTAGTGCAAAAGTTGTTGTTGTAGTATCTTTTCCACCTGCCATAAATGAACCAATTACCATCCCAACTACTACGAATCCTGCTGCTTTTTCATTGTTGTTTTCCTTCTTTCAATTTTGTAAATACCTTTCCGTTATTTAATTCACACCAATTTAAATTTTCAATTTCAAATTCACTATATTTTTCTAGAAACTCTTTCTTTGTTTCAAATAATTCCATTGATCCATTTTCTAATTTTACTAACATATCATAAGCGTTTAATTCAAATATTCTACTAACTGCAATCAATTCACCTATAATTAATTTATCTGAAAAGTTCATCTCATTTCACGTCCTTAATTTCAGTTTGGAATAGAATGTTATTGTTTGAATCTATAATGAAAACTTTCTTTAGTTCGAACCCTTTGCTTTTTGCGGCTTCCATTGTATTAAAGTAGAATTGGTGAGAAGAATTCATTACAACGTTTTCCCAACTATTGATAGGGGCATTATCTTTTACAGTAATAATAACGCCCTCTGTTGTAACTTCCATTTTTGCATGAGTTGTGTTATTAAATTCCATGTCTTTTTATTGTGCTTCTTTTGTTTCTACATTAATCTTTTCAGCTTGTTTTAATTCTTGCATTGCTTTTTGTTCAGATGCTTTTAAATCTTCTTTTACATTAGTTCCACAACCTGTCAGTAAACCAATTGTAACTAGTCCTGTCCACATGATCTCTGCTAATAATTTTTTTATTTTAGTTGTCCTCCTTTCCTAATAGAAACGATGCAACCAATTCAATGATTATATTAAATAACATTTTGTTTACCTTCCTTTTCATATTTGTTTTTATTTTAATACAGTCATCTATACAAATTATGTTTAAAATATCACATACTTGTTTAAAGAAATAGTGAACAAATACCATCAGTAAATATTGGTAAGACCGCTATACTATTGACGGATTAAGTAAAATATAGTATATGTGTGCACCTATTATATATAGGAAAGTATCTATCAGACGCTTTATTTTCGATTATAAGAGACTTTATGTATTGGGTAGGAAGATTTGATTAGGACCTTTACCACTCTGATTTTCTTTCACTGCTTTTATTTTAAAGTCGGCATGGTAGGAATAGAACGCTCGGATACCTTCACCACATTTTCATTTTCTCTAGTTGTTTCAGTTGAATTTCAGTCAACTACCCCCCACTTAAACGCTAACGCGTTTTGAAGTGGGGGCTTGTAAAAAGCCCTGGTTGTCTAGCCTCAGCCTTTTGTGGGCTACGTTCGTAGGTTGTGATACCCAAGAATAATTCTCTAGTTCTTGGCTCTATGGTGGCTCTGTAACAGTTCTGGTTGGGAAGGGACGGTCAACCACAAGCCTTCTTTCATAAGAAGTTGCTAACACCTACAAACATTGGCGAAGGGAAACAAACTCTTAGGAGGGACAAAACATGCGTGTATTTGTCAAGAATTTACGAGGAGAACCGCTCATGCCTTGCAGTACTCGTAAGGCACGGCTTCTTCTCAAACAAGGAAAAGCTAAGATTGTTAAGTATACACCGTTTACCATTCAATTGCAGTATGCCACTGGTGAAACCGTGCAACCTGTTACAATTGGTGTCGATAGCGGTGCGAAATATGTGGGGGTCGCGATTACAACAGAGGAAAAAGTACTAGCGAAAGGAACCATTGAATTACGTCAGGATGTGAAAGAGAACCTTACTCTTAGAGCCACATTACGTAGAAGCCGAAGACAACGTAAAACCCGCTACCGAAAAGCACGTTTTCTCAATCGAAAAAAGAAAGAAGGCTGGCTTCCCCCATCGATTCAAAGCCGAACCGATAACATCATTCATTGGATTGAAATATTCAAATCGTTATTAACTTCTCCAACAGTCATTGTAGAAGTTGGCAAGTTTGATGTACAAAAGCTTAAGAACCCTGATATACAAGGAAAAGAATATCAACAAGGAGACACATTTGGCTTTTGGAATACAAGATACTATGTGTTTGCGAGAGACAAATATACATGTCAAATCTGTAAGAAAAAGGTGGCATTTTGCATACGCACCATGTGATTGAGCGACGTAATGGCGGTTCAGATATGGCAGATAACCTCGTGACGGTACATGAAGAATGTCATCAAAAATTCCACCAAGGGAAAATCAAGCACGTTTTTAAGAAACCAAAACAGTATAAAGAGACCGCCTTTATGAATATTTTGCGGCTTCAAATCATGAAGCGTTTAGATTGTGAGATCACGTATGGCAGTTACACAACACCGAAGCGAAAAGAATTAGGATTATCGAAAACTCATGTGAATGATGCGATTGCGATTACCAATCCGAAACAATTACAAGAATATCAGCAAAGTGGTGAGTTTCGCATCAAACAATTTAGAAAGAAAAAACGGTCATTACATGAAGCAACTGCAAGAAAAGGAAGAAAAACGAAAAATAGAACAGCGAAAAGAAATAATAAAAATACACCGTATGTAGGCACAACGTATCTAGGTGATAAGGTGAAAGCGTTTGGACAAATAGGATTCGTGACAGGATTTACAGGGAAGATGGTGTATGTGCAAGATTTGGACGGCCATTATATACAAAATCCTGCTAAATCTTATAAACAAGTGAATATATCGGATATTGAATGTATGCATCACAATCATAATTGGTTATTCTTACAAGTCAGTTAGGCGATGCCTAACCGAAATTCATCCCCACCTTATCGCTTGGCTATCGCCCGTCACGCGCTTGAAGATGGGACTTCTTTCGGGAAGTACATTAAAAATAATTTTACTCATTTCCCGTACCTCACTTTTATCATTGTTTACATTATAATGAGGAAATAGGTGAAAAAACACACAAAAACCCCGAGTCATGGACTTTTTTTAAGTGTCCACGATTCGGGGTAGAGTCCAATTAGGAAAGGAGCTTTTTCATATTCTATGCCTTTGATGTTTCACCTGGCGCTTCTTTCTGTTCCTTCTTGTATACCATTCTTTCATTCCCCATAAAGAAAATAAATACGAATGCCAGCCCAGCTGGAGCTAATGCCCACATGAAAGTATAGACGATTGAACTAGAGAGTGCTTCAATAATTTTATCTAATATTTGAGATGGAATTTGAGAACGTGCTCCTTCTGAAAGAATAGCTCTTGAATCACTGAGAGAGTTACTACTTAATCCGCCTCCCATACCTTTAAATGCTTCTTCTAATTGATCTTGAAAACCTGTTCGTTGAATCATACCAAAGATTGTAATGCCAAGTGTCATCCCTAATGAGCGAATAAAATTACTTGTTGATGTTGCCGATCCACGTTGATTCATACCAAAGTTATGAATCGCCGCCATACTTAATACGGAGAATGAGAAACCAACACCTAAACCAATAATAATCATATAAATCGTTAACCATACACGACTCGTTTCAGGCGTTAATGTGCTTAACAAGAACAATCCACCAAGCATGATCACAGCTGATATAATCATGATATTACGGTAGCTTAGCTTTGAAGTTAAAAAACCGCCTAACTGCGCTGTTACAACTGAACCAAGCATCATCGGTAATAATAAAAGTCCTGAGTTTGTAGCAGATCCTCCGTATACACCTTGAATGAAGAGTGGAATATATACGGTCGCTGACATAAAAGCAGCTCCGTAAAATAAAGCAACAATTGTACTCGTGGTGAATAAGCGCTGTTTAAACATTTTAAATGAAATGATGGGTTCTTCTGCTTTTCTTTCAATAAAAATAAACATAAAAATTAAAATAGCAAAGGCTGCAAATAGACTTAAAATAAAGTTAGAATCCCAATCATATTTTTGTCCACCCATTTCTAAAGCAAACATTAAACAAACCACTGCTCCGACTAATGTAATTGCCCCAAACCAATCAATTTTTTGTTTTTGATGCACTCTTGATTCTTTATAAAAGAACACGATCAAAATAAGCGCTAAAATCCCGAGAGGTAAATTAATATAAAATACCCAGTGCCAACTAATATAATCTGTAATATATGCACCAAGTAATGGTCCAAAAATACTGGATAATCCGAAGACTGCCCCAAACAATCCACCCATTTTTCCACGTTTTTCTGGAGGGAATATATCAAAAACAATTGTAAAAGCAATTGGTACGAGCGCTCCCCCACCAATCCCTTGAATCGCACGGTAAATGCCTAACTGTGTAATGTTTTCCGCTGTACCACAAAGCGCTGATCCAATCATAAACACAATTAAACCGAAAATAAAGAATCGCTTTCGTCCGTACATGTCAGATAATTTCCCAAAAATCGGCATACCCGCCATTTCTGCTACCATATATGCAGAAACAACCCAAACGAAATTTTCTAATCCACCTAGATCACCAACAATTGTTCCCATAGCTGTTACGACAATCGTGTTATCCATTGATGCCATCAATATTCCAAGTAATAAACCAGCGACAACAAAGCCGAGTTTACTATCCTTTGCAACCATATGGTTTACTCTCCCTTTTACAACTAAATTTGTTTATGTTCTTTCACAATCGATGTTCCTTTTTGCTTAAAACTAGTATGATATTCAACGACACTGATTTCACACCCAGGTCCAATCGTAACATTGTTACCTCTAACAGTATCTGCTTTCGTATATTCTAAGTAAATATCATCGCCTTCTATACTTGTTGTATGAAGCTCACCAGCATGATTTGTAAAAGGAATGAATGCAGATTTTTTTCGTACAGTAATCTTCTCTCCGCCAATTTCTTTCACTTTACTTCCTTCATATTTTAATGTGATATCAATTTTTCCGCCGTTCAGTAAACCTTCACTTTCAAGCCCACCACTTAGTAGAAACTCTTCTACCTCAATATCTTCTTTTACTGTAAGGCCGCCTTTGATATCTACATAATTTCCAGATAGTTTTCCATTAACTTCAAACATTCCTCGAATTTTTGTTTTGTTTATGTGACAATCATTCTGTACTTGTGTATTACCATATACTTTCACATACTCAGCATTTAAACTGCCTTGTACTTCACTATCTCCATACACAATATACGAGTTTGCTGTTATATCACCACGAACATCACTTGTTCCGTATGTTTTAAATTCATTACAACTAACGTGATTTGAAATTGTTCCTTCGCCTCGAATTTTCACCTTATTATAAGTTCCGCCTGATGAACTACCAGAGCCATTCAAAGTAAGACTATGCCGCTTTTCCATATCCATTCCTCTCTCCATAAAAAATTAAACTTGCTGAATTTCTTTTACTTTTGCATTTTTATCGACATGAAGAACTCCCGTATATTCAATGAGTCCGATCTCACAATTTGGCCCAACTGTAACATTGTTACCTCTTACTGTATTGATTTGCACATGATCAATATCAATATTGTCACCTTCTAATAGTTCAGCCTCTAAATGTGATCCAAACATTGTTTTAAAGAGCCTACTAAATGCAGACAATCTCTGCCTTACTTTAATCGTTTGTCCCCCTATTTCTTTCGCTCTACATGTACCATGAATATCAATATCAATTTCATCCGCGCTCAGTAAGCCACCGATTGTAAACTGCCCTTGTGACGAAAAGACATCCACTTCGCAGTTACCATCTATAGTCGCTTGCCCGCGAACCTTCAATTCTTCTCCAGTCAGTGTGCCACCAATTGTCCCTTTACCAGAAATCTTCATATTACTAGCACTTACATCCCTTGTAATCGTTGCTTTCCCATCAATTCGCATGTTTTCAGTGTTTACTTTCCCATCAACTTTTCCAGAGCCACTAATTCTTGTACGTTCACTTTTTAAATCACCATTTACATTACCTGATCCATTGCATTCAAAATCATCGCAATCGATATTTCCATTAACAGTTCCTCTTCCATTTAACTGTACTTTATGGAACTCTCCACCATTGGAAGAACCGTAACCATTTATAATTAAATTTTCTGTTCGCATTATTTTTCCCCCACTATAACAGCTTTGTTTTTAATGCTTCTGTATAGTTCATGATTGTTATACGTACAACAACCTTCGTACCTTTTTCAAAAAACAAGTCATCAACATTTGAAACTAAGAAACAAGTCGAAATACCTAGTTTACGAATCACCACTAACTCACTATTCTTTTGTTTCATTTTTTCGTAGTGCTCATGTAAAACCTGTAGCACCATCTTTCCTTCTTCTAAACTAATTTCTCCGGATTGAAGCAGTTCCTCTAAAATGTACAAATAGAGAATATCAACAAATTGAAATTCCACGGCTTTATTCGTTTGTTCTATAAAAAACTGTATAACCGATTCTGAGGCAATTCCTTTTCGTAACATATCTTCTTTCGATAAACAAATTTCTGTTACACTCGGCGAAAACATATTCGCTAATTCATCAAGTGATAAATCCTCTTTCATCGTTTGAATTTTATCAATACGCTCTAATATCTTTTCTTTTGGAAAAAATGTTTCTTGTCCTGTAAAAGTTGATTTTCTCACAAACCAATCTTCCGGTATTAAATTCTTTCTTTTCCACCTATATAGCTGCCCATATGAAATACCAGTCAGTTCCAATAAATCTTTTTTTGAAATCAAATCCGTACTCAATTGCATAACACTCCTTTCTGATAACAATGTAACATAACACTGTTACGTTGTAAATGGGCACTTATAAAAATATGCGCAACAGCGTTCAAAATCAGAATTTGATTCCATACAAAAAGGTCCTTTCGATTTTCATTACAAACCGAAAGAACCTTTATCTTATCCCTATATACTAGGGCTTAAACCATATATTATAAAAATCAATCCAGCCTTGCGAATTAATCATTATATTTTGTATTTTTTCATGTGTACGTATCTGCTGTTTATTCCGATATAAAGGAATGATATGAATATTACGTAACAATGTGTCTTCCACAGCACGTAACAGTGTAATCCGTTTTTCCATACTAGGTTCGGCAAAGAATGTAGTTAATTGTTCATTAAAATCAATAAGACTATGTTGATATATAAAACTATTTTTTGAAAGAAACATGTACAGAAAACTTAGTTCTATCTGCTCACTTATTGTAGCGCTATCATGAATGATATCTGCTTGTTTTATCGTTTCAATCTGTAATAATTCCTGCGCATCAAGAAACTTTATTTCAATTGTAACCCCATATTTTGCACATTCTCTTTGAATCCAATGTGAATCTTCAACATGATCCTGTTCCTTAAACGTATACAAATATAATATTTCACCGTTATATTTGCTCTTTTGCATGAAATAATTAATATTCTCTTCCATCCTCATAGGAGAGCTATTCCCTAACAGCAATTCATTTGCTGCTTCACCGCGTTCTCCCTCTAACTCATCCATCATTTTCTTACTATGAATAATTTGATATAACGCTTGCCGGAATTCAATATCCTGTAAAGGTCCTTGTTTTTTTGTATTTAGCGTAACATACGTTACATTGGCTTCTAATTTAGAAAGATCTTTGTGACGACTCTCTGTTTCCTTATTTTGTGCTCTCATTAAAACGTCGTATGCATCACTGCTTTCAAGTACATTCCATAATTCAATCCGATCAAGGAATGGGCGTTCACGAAAATACGAGTCATGTGCTTCTAAGACAAAAATGGAATCATTATTTTCACTCCGTTTAAATGGTCCCGTTCCTATTAGCTTGTTTTCCTCATCTGCCGTTACAATAGAACACCGTTCTCCGCCTAAAATATGTAATAATAATTCATTTTCTGTATGTAAATGAATCTCCATTGTATATTCATTTACAATATGTATTGTTTCAACGTGTTGCAGCATCCACAAATAAGGATTATCCTTTGTACTCATAAACCGCTGAAAGGTGTAGTAAACATCATGTGCGGTAAAGGCTTTGTCATTATGAAATCGAACCCCTTTTCTCAAATAAAACGTCCATACTTTTCGGTCACGATTACATTCCCAGTAAAATGCAAGGCGAGGCTCTATTTTATTTGTATTTTCGTTCACATATACAAGCGTATCATATAAATGTTTCACCATATGACATTCTGAACGTAATGTTGCATATACGGGATCCGAATGAATAATCAGATTCATTTCAACTTGTAAACGAAGCACATCTTGTCTTCCTTGAGAAGTTATTTCAACTTGATAACCAAAGATTGAGTCTATCCATGCTTTGAATTGTTTTATCAGTTGTGGAAAATATGAGCTATATTGTTCAACGAATGTTTTTCCACCCTTTACATCTCCTTGTTTCGTTATCTCTTTCCCCTTTTCTAAAATTAGAGTGATGGGGTCTTGTTGAAATGCTATCTTAGATCGATTTCCTCTCCCCCGACCTGGATACCAATAAATCCAGCCCGCCTCTTCTAATTTCTTTATAATAAATTTGCTATTACGATCTGTACAAAACAATGTTTCAGATATATTTTGTAATGCTATCTCTATTTTCTCCCCGCGTGTTCTCCCTTTTGCATACTGGAGCCACAATTGTATGTACTGCTCCATAATGACCATACATATCCCCCTCTAAAAGATGAAAAATTTCTTCCTTTCATTCTACCCTTTTTCAAATGTTGCTTCCATTTTAAAATTTCAATATAGAAAGGAGGAAATTCATGAATCGTCTTATGAAACGGTATAACAAGCTCATTTTGATTCGATTATTTGGTGAATTATTAACGAGTACAACGGGTGCCATGTTAGCTATCATCTTTATTGTATACGTCAATAAAGCTTTAGAAGGAAACGTTATACTCACGATGCTTCTTTTCGGATTACAGCCACTTACTGATATTATTTTTACACTATTCGCTGGTGGCGTGACCGATCGATATGGCAGAAAGAGCATTATGTTAATAGGACTATGCCTGCAAGCAATTGCAATGGGAGGGTTTGTATTTGCTGAATCAGTTCCCTTATTTGCTTTGTTATATGTAATAAACGGTATTGGCCGTTCTCTTTATATCCCTGCGCAACGTGCTCAAATTGCAGATATAACGGAGCATGAAAAACAAGCAGAAGTCTTCGCTCTTATTCAAACAGTAGGTGCTATTGGTACAGTGATCGGCCCGTTAATCGGTTACTTTTTTTATGAAAATCATCCTGAATTCCTATTTATACTTCAAGCAGTTACTCTCGTTCTCTATGCTATTCTCGTCTGGACACAGCTTCCGGAAACAGCTCCAACCATTCAAACAAGTGAACATGGTGCACAGTCAATTACATGGAAGCAGTTCATTTTAAGGCATTATGCTGTATTTGGTCTTATGGTATCTACTCTTCCTATTAGTTTCTTCTATGCCCAAACCGAAACGAATTATCGTGTATTTGCAGAAGATATTTTCCCAAATTTCCTATTCGTTTTCACATTCATCTCAACTTGTAAAGCTGTGATGGAGATTATACTACAAGTTGGGCTTGTCAAATGGTCAGAACGTTTTTCTATGCCTAAAATAATCATCATCTCATATATTTGTTATACGTTTGCAGCAATTGGATACGGCTATTCCAATACATTATGGACACTATTTTTCACATTGTTTCTCTTAACAATTGGTGAAAGTATTGCCTTAAACCATTTACTGCGATTTGTTGCAGAAATGGCTCCTAATCATATGCGCGGACGCTACTTTTCTATTTACGGAATCCACTGGGATATTTCCCGAACATGCGGGCCAGCTGTAGGAGCTGTTATATTAAATCATTTTAGTGGTGGCTTTTTATTTACCATTTGTGCATTATTTTTATTATTCGGTGGTATTGCTCAAACTATCTTCGTTCATTCGCTAGAACAGCACAGAACAAAAAAGCTGTCCCTTTAAAGGACAGCTTTACTCTATGTATTTTACGCTTCAATCTGTTTTCCATCTTCAACGATATGATACAGTAAGTGAGCTAAATGATGAATTGGACCATATTCTTCCTCTTCTTCATCCGTTTCACCTTGGTATTCAAGATCATTTAAGTATAGTGCTAAAAATTGATAGTATAGTTTTAAATCAAAGCCGTAGCAAGCACTTGGTTCTTCTTGTTCACCTTCATATTGTAACATTAAGTATTGTTCATTTCCCTCTGCATCTTCTGCATCAAAAAATACAAAGAAACCTACATTTGTATCTAAATCAAATAAATGACGCGTTCCTTTTTCTGTCGCTTTGTTGAAATCCTCTTCACTTAACTTATGTACTGTTGTTGCTTTTGCATTGTCTTCTTGATGGAAGTTTACTGTAAATGTTTTCAATGCTAACACCTCCTGATTGTATACGAGTAGCATAACAGATTAAAGTAAATAATACAAAAAGGACCACTTACAATAGTAAACAGCCCCCTACATACTATTTTCTCATCGCACGTAGCAAAAAGCTGACAATAAAGATTAAAATAATGGCACCAATTAATGCGGGAACAATGGCATACCCTCCAATAATTGGACCGAAATTACCAAGTAATGACGTACCGATCCAAGAACCGATAATACCAGCAATAATGTTTCCAATGACACCACCTGGTACATCTCTTCCTGTAATTAAACTTGCCAACCATCCTAAAATACCACCTACGATTAAAGACCATATAAATGACATGAAATTTCCTCCTTAATTTTTGAAAACTGTAACTAATGATAAGAACAAATCATTGCTTACCATTAGTTATGTTACTTTTATCATTAAGTTATACTTCATATGTTTAATGGATCTCCCTTATCTAAATACACTTTCAGATGCAAGTAGCTTACATCTAAGGATAATCAGGTTTCAGCGTTGTGCTCATGAACTCCTTTTTAAAGACACTGTAGCTAAAATCAATACCAAAATTACCGAAAAAGATTATTTTTTATTCACTTGTCTCCCTCTCATAATCATTTTCTTATAATTATTAGTATGGTAAATAAGACAAGAGTGTGAAATCGTATATAGCAAAAAAGCCGCCTTATTTATTGGCGGCTTCCATCTTTTTATAGGAAAGATATGCTAATACGTTCTTACTTGTTGTATATTTTGGATTGTTTCCTTTTCTTGGTTCTCGAACATGCGTTTTTTCATATCCAGGAACTTCCGGCATGTTCTCCAAAAATTCACCAATCTCATTTTCAGTTCCTTCAATACGTACACGAATCATAATAAACTTACTCCTTACTACATATTATTCCTGTAATAAGTATAGCGGACAAAAATAGGACTGCAAGCAAATTATCGTTTAAATGTTGAGCTTTTTCGACAAACAAATAATGCCATCTCTGTGTAAAACGATTCTACCTTTTTATTTTCAATGTGAATTTTGAAAAACTCCTGCATTTCCTTTGACGTTTTCATCATACAATCCGTTAGCTTTGAACGCGTTTGTAGTGGTACATCCATCATATCGCACCACCAATCAAAATTGAATTGTTTCTCAAATGTAAGACAAGATTGCATTTGCAAACCGTTCTTTTCTAATAATGAAATCCATTCTGTTTTCTTAAGTGCTCGGTGATGACTCGGATCTCGTTTCTTTTCAATAAAATTATAAAACGTATCATATTCTGTATCTTCTGGTGAAACATTATCAATTAATACAAACAGGCCCTTCTCTTCTAATGTCCGGTGCACCTCATGAATAAACTGAGGTGCGTTTGGAAAATGATGCGCAGCGATGCGGCAAACAACCGTATCAAATGATGCATCCGGAAACGGTAAAGCTTCTGCATTCCCTGCCACAAATGAAACATTCTCATGTCCATTTGAAATGATGAATTCTTTTGCTTTTTCTAACATATTCTCAGTTAAATCAAGGGCAACAACACTTTTAAATAATGAAGCTAACGTATTTGCAACATGACCTCCGCCCGTCGCAACATCTAGAAGTCGATCATTCTTATTGTTTTTAACTTGTTGGACCAAGTGCTGCAAATCCTGACCTTTTGCATGAATTTGACTCTTTACATATTTTTCGGCATTATTACCGAATTGCTTCGTTACAAGTTCTTCATTACTCATTCCACATCATCTTCTTTCTACATGTATTCATACATTGTCTTTTCAGCAAAAAGTAGAAAATTCCTGCTTCGTGAATGAGCATGATTTTAAGCGAACATTCTATCAGTGGTACACTTCTTTCGAAATATTCATCAGCTGTTGTTGTACTGAATTTGAAAAAGCATGAGAAAGATGTTTTCCGAGCAATGCCTGCTCTATTGGTGTAATACCGATTTCTATCAAAAATTTTTGAAACACTTTATATTGTCTTGTTTCGACTCGAGACAAATTTTTTCGACATTTTAATTTGTATTCCTTTTGGATTCTATCCCATAAATCATGTGCATATTGCTGTTCTAAGCGAAACGCTTTCGCCTCAGCATTTCGTTTTCTTTCTTCTCCCTCAATGAATGCTCGAACTTCTCCATTATATTTATAAATAATATAGGACATCGAATATGTAAATAGCTGATTTATTATTCTATCTTCTAAAACATAAAGATACTCCTCTATTTCTCCACAATCATAAACCATCACCGTTTCATAATCTGCCGATTCAATTTCAGTTTCATTTGCCCCAACTTCTATCAACATCTCTTTACATAATAATGAGTGTTGCTTAACAAAAGAATTAAGATAATTAGAATAAATGATATGCAAACACTTTTCACGTATACTTTCTTCTATTTTAATATGAAAAAGACCTATTCCTGAACAAGAACTCCCTCTCGTTTCTCCACTATATTCATTTAAAAAATCTTCTATCGTATTATACATGTGTTCTTCATGAGATTGGTTCGTATTTATTAATCTCCCACTATATTTCCAAGGTGAATCATCACTATGATTTACAACATATCTAGGCGTTTTTATGAAATAGTATACAATCCAAAAACAAACTTTCCCTAATATTTCCTCTTCATGCCTTTGTAAAAACTGACCCAACATTTTCTTGAAAAATTGCTGTATCATGATCATTCCTCCTCTAGGTAAGTATAACTTCATTTCACTATATTTTCTAAAATGGATGTTTAAATTTCGCACCTTATAAAACACAGATTTATCCAAATCAAAAAGATTGAGTTTCTACATTGAAACACGTAATATAGACTCTGACTCTAAAAAATAGCAGCATTAAAAATATATACATAAAGGAGGATTTGTTATACGATTTTCCCCTAATTTAGCAGACTGAGAGGTTTTATTATGTGGCGTAATAAAAATGTTTGGATTATCCTAAGTGGTGAATTTATTGCTGGCTTAGGTTTATGGCTTGGTATACTAGGTAACCTTGAATTTATGCAGCAGCATGTTCCTTCTGATTTTATGAAATCTGTCATTATGTTTATCGGACTATTGGCTGGGGTTCTTGTTGGTCCGATGGCAGGCCGGGTAATTGACCAATATGAAAAAAAGAAAGTACTTCTCTATGCTGGGTTCGGCCGTGTCGTAAGTGTTATTTTTATGTTCCTGGCTATTCAATATGAAAGTATCTCTTTTATGATTGCCTTTATGATCGCCATTCAAATTTCGGCGGCTTTTTATTTTCCAGCATTACAATCTGTCATTCCCCTTATCGTTCGGGAGCATGAACTATTACAAATGAATGGTGTGCATATGAACATCGGAACAATCGCTCGTATTGCTGGTACTTCATTAGGTGGTGTCCTTCTTGTAGTAATGAGTTTACAGTATATGTACGCTTTCTCAATGGCTGCATACGCGCTGTTATTTTTATCTACTTTTTTCCTAAAATTTGAAGACCAAAAACCAACCACATCTAACGAGCAAACATCTAAAGACAACAGTTTTATGGAAGTATTCCGTATTTTAAAAGGGATTCCTATCGCGTTTCGTGCACTTATTTTAAGTATCATTCCTCTTCTATTCATTGGCGGTTTTAATCTAATGGTTATTAATATTAGCGAAATGCAGCATGATCCAACGATTAAAGGATTTATTTATACAATTGAAGGTATAGCCTTTATGCTTGGGGCTTTCGTAATTAAACGTTTATCAAATTATATTTCACCTGAAAAATTGCTGCATATCTTCGCATTCTGTACTGCTTTTGCTCATCTTTCACTATTTTTCAGTGATGTAAAGTGGATGGCACTCGTATCTTTCGGTATGTTTGGGTTTAGTGTCGGTTGTTTCTTCCCTGTTATGTCGACAATATTCCAAACAAAAATTGAAAAAAGCTATCATGGACGTCTTTTCTCATTCCGCAATATGTTTGAACGAGTGATGTTCCAAATCGTATTACTTGGAACTGGTTTTTTCTTAGATACAATCGGATTACGATATATGGTACTAATTTTCGGTGTCATTTCATTGTTCATTATATTCACATCCCTAACTGGGCAAAAACAAGTAGATAAGCAGCCTTCACAATCTGCAAACATGTAACAACCATCTCTTTAATAGAGATGGTTGTTTTCAAATGGTAACTAAGTTTTTTCCTAATAAAAAGCCTCACTTTATCTTATTAATTCACCCTTATCACCTGTTTTAATATTTGCAGCATTAGCCTCATCCGTATCAATATGCATATCTAGTGCGTATGAGTCTCTCACTCTTATTAATACTTGCTGAAAAATAAGCGCTCTTTCTCCTTCAACTTTCACATTTACATATTGACCATCTTGTACGCCAAATTGTTCAGCATCTTTCGTTGTCATATGTATATGCCGTTCCGCAATAATAACACCTTTTTCAATTTCAATTGCTCCTTTTGGACCGATGACCGTTATCCCAGGAGTTCCATTAATATTGCCAGACGAACGGATTGGAGCATCAATGCCAAGATGACGTGCATCTGTTTTAGAAATCTCAACTTGTGTAAATTTACGTACTGGTCCGAGAATACGTACTTTTTGAATTTCTGATTTCTCTGTCTTGATTATAACGGTTTCCACTGCTGCAAATTCTCCCGGTTGTGAAAGTTCTTTCGCAAGCGTTAGCTCGTATCCATCTCCAAATAGTTTTTCTAAATCTTCTGTTGTCACATGGATGTGTCGATTCGATACGCCAATCGGAACCTGTTTCATCTTAAGCACTCCTTTACCACTTCATAAAATTCATACTTTTTTAGCATCCCCTCTCTTTTATCATTTACACAATAATGTTTACACTTATATATGACAATTGAAAAAGACAATATACAAAGTAATTGATTGAAAACATAGTTTTATATTCTCGGTAAAAAGTGGTAAGATATAATTATGTGTTTTCAGAATAATAAAAGAATGAAAACACAGTTGTTTAGGAGGGATTTTTGATGAATTACACGTTAGCAGTACGAATGAAAGCATTTCAATCTTCTATATTTAGTGAATTAGCAACCTATAAAAAAGAAAAAATTGCAGCAGGTCACGAAATGATTGATTTAAGTATCGGTAATCCTGACATGCCTCCTGCTGATTTTGTAAGAGAAGCCTTAGTACATACAGCAAGTGGAAAAGAAAACTATGGATATACGTTAACAGGGATTCAAGATTTTCACGAAGCAGTAACTGAATATTATAACAACAATCACAACGTTATATTAGATGCAAACCGTGAAGTTTTATTATTAATGGGGTCGCAGGATGGACTCGTTCATTTACCAATGGTATTCGCAGATCCAGGGGATCTCATATTAGTCCCTGACCCTGGGTATACAGCGTATGAAACTGGGATTCAAATGGCAGGCGCTGAATCTTATTTCATGCCTTTAAAAAAAGAAAATGACTTTCTGCCTGATTTACAGGCGATTCCTCAAGAAATCGCCGATCAAGCAAAAATGATGATATTAAACTTCCCTGGAAATCCAGTCCCAGCGATGGCACATGAAGATTTTTTCAAAGAGGTCATCTCTTTTGCAAAACAACATAACATCATCGTTGTTCACGATTTCGCTTATGCAGAATTTTATTATGATGGTAAAAAACCAATTAGCTTCTTGTCTGTTCCAGGCGCAAAAGAAGTTGGTGTTGAGATTAATTCTTTATCCAAAAGCTATAGCTTAGCCGGGAGCCGCATTGGTTATATGATTGGAAATGAAGAAATTGTAGGAGCATTAGCACAATTTAAATCAAACACGGATTATGGCGTGTTCTTACCCATTCAAAAGGCAGCAGCCGTTGCCCTACGTCACGGTGCTGAATCTTGCGAGAAAAATCGTACTATCTATCAAGAACGAAGAGATACTTTAGTTGATGGCTTCGCTTCTTTCGGTTGGTGTGTTGAAAAGCCAGCTGGGAGTATGTTCGTTTGGGCTGAAATTCCAAAGGGATGGACTTCATTAGATTTCGCTTATGCGTTAATGGACCGTGCAAATGTTGTTGTGACACCAGGTCATGCCTTTGGACCACATGGTGAGGGCTTTGTTCGTATCGCACTTGTCCAAGATAAAAAAGTACTACAACAAGTTGTTGAAAACATTAAAAATAGCGGTATTTTTTCTCATGAAGATGCAGCTGCTTTAGTCAGAAATTAACTACACTCCCCTGCTCATTTTTAGTAGGGGATTATTTTATATAAAGTGAAACTTTAATCAGTGGGAGTTTTCTTCATCTCCCACTGATTATTAGTTGAACCAATCGGGCTTTTACGGGCAGTTATCCCCCACCTATCTTCTTTGTTTCTCTCTGAATCTTGAGGTGGGCGTCTTACTGCCCGTTAATGCGGGATAAATACAAATTAAAAAACCTACATAAAACCCTTCTTTTTAGGCGGGAGAGAGCATCCGTTTATGCATAGAAGCGGTCGGATCCTTTTCCTGCCCATGCCAAGCGAAAACAAAGAGAGAAAACGAGTGCAGGTGACCTTTTGTTATCCATAGCCGCGGCTATATGTCGAAAAATCAAAATGGATTTATATATAATAGAAAGGATTGATTTCGATTATATATTGGAGTAGTTTCATAATTGCCGTATTCGTAACTGGTTTGGCTTTTTTTTATCTGATTACACATTGTTCAATCGTTTACAATGGTGGCAGCCTTTTCTCATTGGTCTTGCAGTTGTCCCAGCAGGTGCTCTTACTGAAAAAATGAATTCTCCTATGTGGCTAATTATTGTGATCCCTTTTCCAATTGGAATCACTTTGTTGCTTTCTTTTCTTGAGTGGGATGGTATACTTTGGCTATCTACATACGGATTAACACTCATCTATTACATTATTTTTCATATTTTCTTAAGTTACTCGTTCAAATTTGATTCACTTATTCCTGCTTGGAAATTACATGCTTAATTTTAATTAGGAGGTTCACATGAACACAACAAATATTAAAGATACGCTTCCCCATCGATATCCCTTTTTAATGATTGATGGAATCACAGATATTGAAGATGGAAAATCAGTAAAAGGTTATAAACACATCACAACTAACGAATGGTTCATCAATGAATTTCAAAAAACAATGCCTCACACGTTAATCGTTGAAGCGCTTGCACAACTTGGAGCCTTTGTTGGTAGCAATGAATCAACTGGTTTAGGCTTTCTATCTTCCATAGATGGTGTAGAATTTGTAGGAGATGCTAATCCTGGCGATCGATTAGATTTATATTATGAAATTGTACGGAACAAACGTGGTTTTATCCTTGGCAAAGGTCATGCTTCTGTGAATGGGCAAACAATCGTCAAAATAGAAAAACTTTTAGTTTATATGGCTGAAGGTTCACACTAATATAATGATCCTTATGAAAAATAATATAGTCTGCAAAAACAAAGGAGTGGTAAGTGAGAAATTAGGCTTTAGTTACTTCATAAAAGCGCCCGATTGTTGAATAACATTTTTATATATTGGGAATTTCCATTCCTTTTATTAAAGCTTTTATACGATAGATTGAAAGCATTCCTAAAGACTTTCGCTTTGATTGGCGTGCTTAGATAATAAGTAGATTTTCTCCGTTCTTTTGTCTATCTAAATTGGCACTTTTAATATTCTTTTAAACCAACAAGCTCCACTTCAGAATAGCATAAAAACTCATTTGCAATTTATTATTGCAAATGAGTTTTCTATCGCTAGCTGACATCTAGCTTTGTTTTAAAATATGGCTTTTTTTAATAATTCTAATTTAATTATTTTGCTCAAGGCATTGATAAACCGCCATCATATCGCTTTTATTTAACTCACGAATACGATTGAAAATTGGAATATCTGCAACAGCCTCAATATTTAAGCTTTCAGCAACAACATCACTTACTGTTCCAGTTAACCATGTTTTTACTTGTATGCCTTCAACAAGCTCCTTAAGACCATCATCATTGATGCCACTTGCATAACAACTTACACATGGAATTGTTAATTTGAACACGCCATCATGCAGATTATCTTCTGATATAACTTTCTTTCCTTTACAGAATGGACATGGATGGCTTTTTTTAATTTTATTAATTTGGGTAACTAATTTTTTGTAACCAAATGCTTCATAAACATATGTTAGTTTTTTGTATTTTCCATTTGTGAAATACTTATCTATGATGGTTTCTCTTGTTTCATTGATATTAGGAAAATCACAGATGGTCACTTGATTATTGTTGCTAATGGATTCGATATTGCCCTTAATTGTATCCCAGAATGGTAAGACATTTTGTAATACCATTTCATAACCCGTAAAGCTTGCTTGTTCTAATTCAAACATTTTCAGTGAGACTTGTGTTTTTCTAGGCAGTAAAGAGACATCTTCTGTCAAAATCATATCGCCACCTACAATAGATTTCAGTTTGATGAGTGCAGGTAAATCACCTACTATTTTCAATACTTGGTCAATCGGCTGATTGATAATTTCACGAATATCTGTGTCTCCAAATTTAAGCGGTTTATGGTGGTTTAAAACAGTACCCTCACAAATTGGACATGTAATCCTTTCTTTAGAAGCTTTAATTTGCTCTTTAATAATTGATTTTGAAACGAAAATATACCCACCAACGATGGTATTAAAACCTACCCATGTTCTACGTGCCTTGCCTTTCTTATCATAAAATGACTTTTCAAAATACCCGTACCAAAATGTATGCTTTTCTTCATCTGACATCTCATTATAGCTTTTCGTCAGGTCATGACCAAGCTCATTCTTAATTTCTTCAAATAGAAATTCTAATTTTGGGTATTGATAAAATTTTAATACTTCCATTACTTCTGGATAGAATAGACCATCCCAGAATGGAAGATTTTTGTCCTGAATCGCAAGATCTTTATCAAATATTTCAATCTCAAGACGTCCTGAGCATGATGGACAATGATTGTCCTTAGAAAAGAAATCAAAGCCTCTCGTATCTTTATTGGTCGGATGCGACGCTATAATATAGTTAATCATGCCACCAATTTCATAAAGGAAACTATATTGACTATACAAATGTCTTTCAAGATCAATGGCAATGACAGGTGCAATTGTATTAGAATCGTATTCACCATAAATCAAACGGGCTATTGATGATAAGCTTTTTAAAATACCGCCTTTATAGACATTTTCTGCATTTTTAAAATAGGCGATATGACTTTCTTTTAAATACGTAATGCCATTTTGTGATTTGAGTGTAGATGAAATAGGCGATGGTAGCGCGATATCTTCCCTATTTTTAGTCTCATAATATTCATGATGACTAACAACATCAAGATGCGTGACAGGTTCATTCTTTCTTTTACCAAAATCAACGATAAAATCAGAACTTTCCATCATATAGGAATTATGTTCAATCATCATGATTGAAACTGATTCATCTTGTAGAATGTCCCTGATACTATCAATGAATTGATTTAAAATATTTTGTGATAAACCTTTTGAAGGTTCGTCAAAAATGAAAAGTGTATTAGGATTTCTAGAATTTGCAAACAGTTCCGAGACTAAATGCACACATTGAAATTCACCAGTCGATAATGTTTGCGTTTTTCTATTTAAAGTCAAATAACCTAGTCCAAGTTTGATCAATAAGCTCAAACGCTTATGTGCGATATCTTCATTTGGAAGTTCATCAATGATATCTTCAATTGAGCGATCGAAAATATCATCAATTGCTTCACTATATTTTGTGATTTTCTTTTTAATATCAAGAAAAGTCGCAACAGTTGACCGACTCGTAATGGATTGGTTTCGATCTTGTCCAACCATAACAAGTTTATCGTTTTTGTATTGCTTCTGAAAATCTTTGGCAATACATTCGTTGACAAGTGTAGATTTACCACATCCAGACTCTCCGGTAATGGTTACAAGTCTATTTTTTGGTATTTTAATTTCAGCTATTTGAATATTACGGCAATATAAATCATAAAATTGATAGTAATCTGTTGGCTCTTCCTCATTTCGTTCTAAGTGAACTGGTTTTGGACGCGGTGATTCATCCACGATTTTTCCGCCATATTTACCACTGCCAGGTCCAAAGAATACTTGGTCATCTGTTGTATCGAGCACTGTGTCAGAATGGTCAATAAGCCAAATTTGATTCTTATTGCCTAATTGTTTAATTTGTTCTAAAATTTTAAGTAATGTTTCGTGATCAATACCGACTGATATTTCATCAATGATAATGACAGTATTTTCACTTACAGCCATGAATTCTGCCAGGTAAAGTCGAGTTAATTCTCCACCAGACAATGTACCCATAATTCTGTTTAATGTTAAGTAACCCATATTCATATTGATAATGTTTTTAAGTATATGCTGTTTTTCTTCACTAATATTTAAATCTTCTGATAGGGAAAGAATAGTTTCAATACTTAAGTTGTTAATTTCTGATATACTATGCGGTTTACCAAATAAATCGATTGTATATTGCTCAACTTCCTCGTTATAACGCCTTCCATTACACTTAGAACATTCAACATTTTTATTAGTACCGCGGCCTTTACACTTAGGACACCAGCCTAATTCATTATTAAATGAAAAGACTTCTGGAGAAAGATCGTATTTTTCAGCGAGTCTTACACGAATCTCTGTAAATACGCCAGTATGCGTGCCAATTGTTGAACGTGGATTAGAAGAAATTGATGATCTTCCAAGAAAAAGCACTAAAGGCATTTCTTCCATATTAATGGCACTGAAATTTGTTTCCATAATATCAGGAAATAAATACTGATATTCAGCCTTTGGCAATAATGAAACGAGACGTTTCTTAGACTCTTCACCAATTGTCTGACAAAAAGTTGTTTTACCAGATCCAGATAAACCAGCAATGCCTAACGATTGATCAGTTGGAAGTGCTGCATCTAATTTGTTAATATTGTTCGCAATTAATTGATTTATTTTCATTGTGATCTCCTTACAATTCTCTAAATTTAATATTGCCATATTAGTAAAACTTCAAATCGTCAGGAAAATTTGCTTAGCGTTGTAAATCCGCATTTTCCTGACGGTACCCCAGGTGGAGGTCTTACTGCCCGTTAATGCGGGATAAACCTTTGGTTATATAAAAGGCTGGCAGTTTGATATGGTACCTGTTCAAACTGCCAGCCTTTTCAACTTAACTTCCGACCCGTGTATGACATTCAAATAATTTTTGAATATACAACGAATTTGCACATAGTGTCACTCTTTATTTTATATTTTTTTTATGAAGCAAATATGTGTCTGGAGAAGCAGACATTAGAAACAGATTCATTTCTCCTACAGTGTAGATATACAATTCATGCATCGCACGTGTACAAGCTGTATAAAACAGTTTTCGCTCACTTTCTCTACCATATTGTTTCTTTGAAGCATCATAGATGATAACCGCGTCAAACTCTACCCCTTTCGCTAAATAGGAAGGGATAATCAGAATACCTGTATCAAACGAACTTGTTTCTTTTTTTATAAGACGTACCTGTAAAGTTTGTTGTAAAATATGAAAAGCTCTTTCACTTTCTTCTGCTGTTTTACAAATCACCGCAATTGTTCTATGACCGTCTTCTTGAAATTGCTCAATCTGCTTCACAATCTTTTTATGAAGTTCCTCTTTCCCTTTCACTTCCGTTATAGTAGGCTGTTTTCCATCACGTTGAAAAGGTTCAATCTCATTTCCATCTTTGATTAACTGCTTCGTAAAGTTTATAATTTGTTTTGTAGAACGATAACTACGTGTTAGAACAATTCTTTCACTCAATTCTTCTCCAAACAAGGTACATAGCTGTGAAAACTCATTTTCCGCCGCATGCATATAAATTGTTTGATTAAAATCACCTAGTATCGTCATTTTACTATGTGGAAACAATCGTTTTAAAAACGCATATTGAAATGTAGAGTAATCTTGTGCTTCATCAATAAATATGTGCTGAACAGATGTGTTCCTTTGTAGTTCTTCCAGCTGGTCTTTCATATACAAATAAGGCGTTGCGTCTTCGAAAGGCATTTGAAACTGTTGAATCTTCTCTACGGTTTCTTTACAAATCTCTTTCCAGCCTTGTGGTAAGTTATTCTTTTCTATAAACTGCTCAGCAAACTGCGGATCTTTATATAATTGTAAATACAGTGCTGGTGTGTTTATAAATTGGAGTTTTTTTACACGTTTTCGAAGTGGCTTAAAGTATTCTTTTACAACGATAGCCGCTAGCATGTTTTGTTCTCGTTCAAAATCATCAAATGTACCATCCGAATATTCTTGCTGTTGCTGTAATTTTTGATGAACCTTTGCATATGTTTCTTTATCCAATAGCTGTACTTCTTCTTCCACCCAAAGTTTTTTCCGCTCTATTTTCTCTTGTTTCTTCAACTCTTTTAACAACCATTCAGAAATTAACTTTATTCGATTTGGAATCCGTATCGAAGCATCAAAATCATAAAATTGTTCTTTCATTTGTTCCTTAGAAATCAATACTTTCCCTCTAAATTTAATATCTTTAAACAGCATGCCATCCTGTTTTAAGTAAGCCACATAATGATCTACCACTTGAATAAAAGCCGCACTTGCTTTGTAGCGAATACCTTTTAAACGTGTGTTATATCCTTGTTCTTCCATTCCTGTCAGTATATACTCCATTTGTGTAAACGGATCTTCTAATTCGAATTTCTTATCAATATGACGCTCCAAATATTCTTGGAATGTCGTTTGTTTCATATTATCTTCTCCAAGTTCTGGTAATACAGTGGAAACATAACTATTAAACATGGCGTTAGGTGAAAAAAGAACGATTTGATCGGCATGTATTGTATCTCGGTAACGATACAATAAATAAGCGACACGCTGCAATGCAGCAGAAGTTTTCCCACTCCCAGCTGCCCCTTGCACAACAAGTAAACGACTCTTTTCGTTACGAATAATTTGATTTTGTTCTTTTTGAATAGTAGAAACAATACTTTTCATTTGCGTATTCGCATTGTTTCCTAACACTTCTTGTAACAAAGTATCTCCAATTGTAACGCCTGTATCAAACATGCTTATAATTTCACCATTTCGAATAACATACTGTCTTTTTAATGTCATTTCTCCTGAAATCGTCTCATTTGGTGCCTTATAATTCGCTCGCCCTACTGAATAATCATAGTACAAGCTAGATATAGGAGCTCGCCAGTCATAAACAAGAAATTGTTCTGTACTTTCATCATAAAAAGAGTGAATACCAAGATAAATGGAATCCTCACTTTTTTCACCGTCTTCTAAAAAATCAATTCTTCCGAAATATGGTGATTGCTGTAGTCTTTTTAATCCTGTAACTTGATTGTGAGCATGACGATGACTTCGTTCTCGTTCTGATAGTAATTCCACCTGTTGCTTTATGCTTGCTGCAGTTTCAGTAGCCTCTTCAGCATTATCAAAGTTTACTGTCACATCATCCCAAAAGTGTTTTCGAATCTGGACAACATCCGCTTTTCCCACACTTATATTTTGTTCAAGTGTATCAATATGCCGTTCAATTTTCCCGACAACTTCTTCTACTCGGTGTTGTTCCTTCTGCCACTCTTGCCCTGTCTTCTCCATATCGCCACTCCTTATCACCATAAATTCATCCTGATCCTCAATATTTTGAGGCAATAGCTTAGAAAAACAACTTCACTGAAAGAAGTTTTTCATTATATGACCAAAAGTTTGACAAACATAATAATAATTTGTTATAATTATTATGGATAGTTATTGAATAAAAACTAAAATTTAACTAATGGTCATTTTTTCATTGTAGCATATATACATTTTCCAAATCAACATAAAAGGAGATACCAAATGGTATCTCCTTTTATGCTTTCAATTCAACTTCAAATTCTATAATTGATTCACCGTTTTCTCCAATTCGTTCGACACTAATCTTTTCAACTTTATAAGAAAATTTAGTGGTTAAACTAGGAATTTTCACGGTCGCTATTTTATCAGCATTTCTTCCCACTGTGACATGTGGAATATACGGAATATTTTCTATTCACTCAAATGTCCATTTTGTTCAATAAAAAAAGAACACTGTAAAGTGCCCTAAGTTTCTGAGTATAAAATATGTGACAATGCCTTGCCCATTCGAATGGCGCAACATAGAAGAGCTTTATAGCGGAATATATAGAGCTCTTGGAAAAGGAATAAGTTGGTTGGCATTGACTCGATATTTCGATATTGTATGTTTAGAAATTCCTTATGTGCAATGAGAAAGAGCACCTTATCCAATAGGTACTCTTTCGTGAAGGAGAGTGTGCGAAACAGGCGACCACTGCTTGTCCACTCTAATCCCTCCTTATACCGCTAATTCATCAACATATCGTAAGTAATCAACTGGCGCCCTTTCCGTCTGATCTACCAGGTATCCGTAAATATCAAAGTCTGCTCTTAGTATCGACTTCTTCCCTTTCGGCTGCAGTGACAGTCTTATATAAGACTGAATAACCGATAACGGAACTAAGAACACTGTCTGATCTTTACTAAACTCAATAAGGAAGAAACACATAGCTCCCATCTTGTCCGCTTTCTCCAGGTAATCCAGTTGATGCTGTGCGATGTTACTTAAATCAAATCGTGTATCACTCTGTGTTGACTTCGCTTCAAACGCTACTGCTTTACCTCTATACACACCATCGTAATCTACTGTGCTTTTAGACTCATAAAAACCATTTAGAACTCTACTGCCCGCGCTCTTTAACACCTTCACAGGAGTCGGACGCTTGTTTATAAGCGCCACCCCCTAACGTTGGTACATTTCATTCGATAGATTGATAAGTCTTTCGAAATGCATTTCTCGATTACCTAAGCCCATTGTTATTCCTCACTCTCTTTTAAAAGGATTATTTTGTTAAGTTTTTTATACTTCAGGATTTTCATAGGTGTTACTTATTACACAAATCTTGTAATAAAAACCATCACGTTTCATCATCAATTTATTGTAAACATATGAGTCTTTCAACTTCATGCCCTCTAAGGTTTTCATTACATTAATCAATAAAAACAACTATGATACAAGCACAGTCATACATAGAAGAAGCGAATATAGTAATAACATAACCAAGTTGTTCAAATTCTAAATTTATTATAAAAAGGAGAGTGTAAACTATGAGCGAACAATGCCCGATTAATGTACCGTGTCAGGTTACTGGACAAACTCAAACGCCATTAGCTGATGTAGCTGCAACACCAATCGTTACACCAGCTGCACTGATTAAAATACCGGTTGTTTTAGCTGAGAGAACGATTCAAATTGTTGTAGAATCGAATATTTCATTGGAGCCTGCAGCAGTTGAGATTAAACGTGTGTTAAAAAATGTATTTTTAACACAATGTAAGTTAGTTCCTGTAGCTTTCACTTCAGTAGCATGTACGAATTTCCGACGCGTAACAAGAGCGAAGTTATTTGTAGAAGGATTTATTCGTAAAAATATTGAATATGCTGCGGATGAGTGTAATGGAGCATTGCAGGATAGAATTGCTAATGTTCCGTTTAATGGATTTGCAGATTTGACAGCAGGCGATTTTCTAACAGAACCACTATTTGCAGCTTCTTCAGACACTACTTCTCACTTTATTAATCCTAAAAATGGTGACTTACCTCGATTAGATAAGTACTTCTTTGAAAATACGGTATTTTATAATGAACAACCGTATTGTGAACTAATTAGTGCTAATTTCTTTGAACTTGATTTTTCACCATGCCCTACAGTTTTAAATGAGCCGTTCGATACACTTCGTGAAAAAATCGTACTAGACCTTACTTTGAAAGTTTTGCAAATACAACAAGTGGAAGTTGGTTCTGGTACAACCAATAATTGTTAGAAACGTAGATTCTGGTGCAAAAAGAGTCCGAGTCAATTAGAATTCAATTTTTAAATAATCCCTAACTCGGAAAAAGAACCGCACATCCTGCTTGAATTTGTTTTTCTTGATTTTTCATCCGGACACATAACGCTTTGTAGTTTTTCAGCTCTTTCACCACAAATTTACGCATCTCTTTTTCATCGATGTCTTCAAAGAATGACAATTGGCACATACGATACGATTCCCTCCTGCATAAAATTCCAAATCCTGTCCATACTATAGGTAGGCTGTGATAGCTTGAGTTTACGAGTTACCTCCAATTTTCTTTCTCCCTTTCCCTGGGGCCGAGTAGTTAGCTTTTGCTAGCTGCTCTTTTATTGTTCGTTGATTTGACATTCATTGATAAAACGTAGATTTTACAATTCCCATTACCTATATCCTCAACTGCTCGACAACCATTCCTTCATCCACTGCTCTAAAGCATTTTAAAGTGACTTTTTTACCATTTAAATCATTAAAATTAAAAGTCGGTATATTAGGAAAGAAGTTTTCATTCATTTATCCATTCCCCTTTTCTACAAAATGAAATAAGAGATATAGAATTGTAAAAAGGTATTTTTAGATTATACAAAAAAGAGGATTTAACTCCTTTCCGAAGCTAAGTATCCTCTTTAAAACGTTGTCAAAATAATGATTCACGCAAGAGTTTGCGTCTCCCTCCATTTCTCCAATAATCGCTGTTCTTTATCACTCGCTAAACCCGCTTTTCTCTCTTCCGTTTCACTACGTAACTGTTCCCATTTCCAAATATCCGTAATTGTTTCTTCAATAGATCGAAATGATAGTCCTGTTTGCAATGCTTTGTCAATACTAATCGCATTACTACCACGCCACGGCTCTTTCTCTCCTTGAAGCGGTATTTCTTCTGGTAACCAAAGTGGCATTTCTGTCCACGGAGCTACATGGTTTTCTAATAAAAATTGTTCGCTCGCCCAAGTAAACTCAGCATCACTATTTGTTACCTGTTTACAGCATTGTAATAATTGCTCCATCGTTAAGGGAGCAGCGGGTCCTGTTGCATTGTATATGCCAGTCACGTTCCTCTCAATCATATGTAAAATCCATATAGCTAAATATTTAACATCAATTAACTGGACATGACTCTTTGAATTTCCTGGTGCCAATACAGTTCCACCCTCCGAGATTCGTTTCACCCAGTAAGGTAGCCGATCTGCATAATCATTTGCTCCTACAATCAAGCCCGCTCTTACTGCCAACACTTGATTCGGCATATTTTTCTCCGCCTCTATTTCACACATTCTCTTTAATGGTCCGTAATATTCATTGTAGATTGGTCCTGCAGTATCCCGGGTAATATCATTAACTTTTTCTTTTGATAAAATGGGCGTATCGTATTCTTCCGTAATCCCCTTTGAAATCCAATCTCGGTAAACAGAAATACTAGATACATATGTATAATGTGAAATATGATGCACTAAAACAGATGTTGCTTTTCCAACAGTACGTGGTACAAAACCACACGTATCAATTGCAGCATCCCATTTTCGTCCTTTTAATACTTCTAAATCTCCATCTCTATCGCCAATTAATACTTCTACATTTGTATTTTGAAAAATGCCATTTTGGTTTCCGCGATTAAAAACCGTTAGTTCATGCCCCCTCTTCAATCCTTCTTCAACAATTGCTCTTCCTAAAAATCTAGATCCACCGAGTATTAAAAGTTTCATCTTCATCCCTCCATCTTTTAATCATACGCTCTAATTTTCAAAACACCTCTGAAAAATGTGCATTTTCATTAAATTTCAAAATTTTCGTTTTTTCCGTTTACAAACATCCAATAATTGTATATACTTACTAACGTAAGAAAAATTTTCTAAAAGGAGGTCGAATAAAATGATGAAATTACATGTTTATGCCGCATCTGTTTTACAAACAAATATATATTCGACCACCCTAATGGAGAATTGAAAATCGTTCGTTATTTTCTTTAACTAACAAATTCGCCACAGGAGGTCGTATACTTTCCTGTGGCTTTTTCACGCCTTGCCATAGGAGAGCTTTATCTTCCTGTGGCTTTTTTGTGCGATTTTTTAGCCTCTTACCATATTTTTTGAAAGGAGCAAATACTCTATGACATTTCATGTATTCTTTTTAACCATTACAGTTCAGAAAAATCGTCTTTCTGAAGCTGACCTGTTACATGAGAAGCAAATCCAGAAAGCTATGGACGAAGTTAAAGATCGTCAAGTTTCTTTCTACAACCATCTATAACAACATTTCTTTACGAAAGGAGTTCCACGCTATGACGTTTCGTGTATTCTTTTTAACCATTACCATTCAGAAAAATCGTCTTTCTGAAGCTGACCTGTTACATGAGAAGCAAATCCAGAAAGCTATGGACGAAGTTAAAGATCGTCAAGTTTCTTTCTACAACCATCTATAACAACATTTCTTTACGAAAGGAGTTCCACGCTATGACGTTTCGTGTATTCTTTTTAACCATTACCATTCAGAAAAATCGTCTTTCTGAAGCTGACCTGTTACATGAGAAGCAAATCCAGAAAGCTATGGACGAAGTTAAAGATCGTCAAGTTTCTTTCTACAACCATCTATAACAACATTTCTTTACGAAAGGAGTTCCGCGCTATGACGTTTCGTGTATTCTTTTTAACCATTACCATTCAGAAAAGTCGTTTATCTGAAGAGGAAATTTTACGTAAGCAGCAATTAAAACAGATTATGGATGAAGTTCAAGATCGTAGAAGTTCTTATTACAATCATCTATAAAAATGAAATTCAAAAATAATGAGAGGAGATGATGACAATGTTTATGTCGCAATGCAAGAAAATGATTTGGATGATAGAGGTAGACTCCACCTAGCTCGATTGCTACAAATAAATACGGGGTCCAACAGTAAAAAAGACCAGCTACAATATGTAACTGGTCTTCCCCTATTTTCGGTTACTTCTTTTTGTTTTAAATAGTCTTACTAAGTTTGAAACAACAGTTTTCGTCACAGCGTAGACTGGAACCGCCAAAATCATTCCGATAATTCCAGCAAAATTACCTACACCTAGAATTAATACAATGATTGTTAAAGGATGTATGTTTAGCTTTGAACTCATTATGCGCGGTGAAATGATGTTACTTTCAAACTGCTGTACAATTGTTACAACAATGATTACCCACAATGCTTGCATTGGGGAAACGAATAATCCGACAATTACAGCCGGCGCTGCACCAATGAAAGGACCTAAGTTCGGGATGATATTTGTAAATGCCGCTATAATACCTAAAATAAAGGCATATGGCACACCAATAATTAAATATCCCACGAATGTAAATGCACCTACAAATAAACAAACAAGAGCTTGCCCTTGAATGTAGGCGGACAATGTTTCATTCGTTTCTTTTAGAATATGAAGTCCTTCTTCACGGTATGATTCTGGTAATAAACTAACAGCTCTTCCTGGAAATGCATGTCCATCTTTAAACATATAAAATAAGATAAACGGTACAGTAAAGACCACTAATGCAACGTTCGTAATAATACCAAATAAAGCCGTTGCACTCGACGTTATTGTATTAGGTATACCTTTTAAATATTCAAGTACATTTTTTTCAATTGTTTCTAACGATACGTAATTTTGTGTAGCCAGCCATTCAAATAGCCTATGATGAGATAAATCTGTTATGTATACTTTTCCTTCTTGAATATATGTTGGCATGTTTTTCACTAAATCCATTAGCTGCTGAGAAACAGTTGGAACGACAACACCAATCGAGACTGCCGTTAAGGTAATGATAAAAACATACAGCAACAAAATCGCTAAATTTCTTGGTACTTTTTTCTTCTCTAAAAACACGAGTACAGGATTAAAAATAAAATACAAAAACAAAGCGATTAATATTGGGAAAAATAAGGTGGAAACAAAAATGCCAATTGGTTGGAATAAGAACGATATTTTTGTGCAAATAAAAATAATCGCTACAATCATTAGCACTTCTAATGTCCAAAAATGAACTTTTGATTTCAAAAAATGGCCTCCTTTAATATAGTGCTTCACTTTATTGTATCAAAACAATAGTGAAATTTACATGCTATTTTTACCTTCAATGTTCCAAAATAGCAATAAATACACTACAATGAGAGTACATACAAATTTGCAGGTAAAAGGTGATAAATATGACGCAATGCATCATTTGCAGAGAAGAAACGAAAGAACTGAGTGAACAGTACGTCATCCCAGAGATTTTATGTGGATATTATTTCACAAATTCAATATGTGACACTTGTCATGAACATCTCACAACAAATGTAGACCGTCCATTAATTCGGCATAAATTAATTCAATACAAAATTGAACAAATGAAACACCAAATTGACTCTCCTCTTCTTTCCAACCTATATGGTCAAGAACTAGCAGCAAACACTGAAGAAGTTGAAAGTAACAATGAAATGCATTATTCTAACTCGCTTATTATGAAACTATGTAAAAAACATGACATTTCACTTCATAATGAAATTTGGAAAGAAGAGCGCGTAACAAAAGTGGCAAGCTCTATTCAACGTGAATTACTATTAGATAACCGCAAATATAAAATGAGCATATTAAAGATGGCTTACGCATTTGCTGTTCATACAATTGACGGTTATTTCGATGATCCAGATGCAATGGAGATTTCAACGATTATATCCAATGCTGACTTCATTGAATTGAAAGATAGAAGTATTGTTCGTGATTTAAGTAAAAGCTCATTGTGGAATACGCTGAATACAAATTGTGATAATCATTATTTTATTTTATTAAGCGATAAAGATGGCTTATTCTGTTTTATTCGTCTTTTTGATATATTCGATATTGTTGTACATCTTTCTAAAAAAACATATCAACTTCCATCTCCGATTGTTGGTGTGAATGATGTAAACAAACAGGAATTTTATATTGAAAATTTAAAACAATATATGGATGATTTATTTAAGCAACCAAGTAAAGACTTGCATTTGAATAAACTATAAATAAAGGAATAACAATGATAATTCCTATTTTAGATCCATTTGGAAACAAGATTATTTTTTACAAACATATACTAAATTGATTAATAACAAACCAAAACAAGAACGTACGGTCTCCTTTCTTGTCTAAAAGAGACTATGTTATAATGAGTATGAAAAGAGCAATACAATCACATAAAACGATAATAAACTGTATATAAATAAAAAGACCAGTGTGCGGCAACACACTAGTCCATGTAACTTAGCAGATTGGATTGTTCATTATCCTATTTGTTTCTTATGAATGAAACAACCCACATTCTATTGGCGTAGGTGGGTTGTTATTTTTTGAGCTTGTCGATTAGCAATACGACAAACGTTAACAGTGCAACGAGAAATAATCCGCCTTGCAAAAGCAACGTAATTTCACTCATATATTATCACCCCCCTTCTACTTAGAGAAGTGATAATTGAACAACCAACCATACCATAAGTTACCTTTTAATTTTACCATATTTTTTAATAGTTGACGATGAAAACCGGCAAGCTCTAAGCTTACCGGTTTGTTGTATGGAACACAATTTCCCCTTACTTTTTCAATTCATAAGCATCCGCTATCATTTCTCCAACAATGGCATTCAATCTCACATTCAAACAATATTGTATATGTTTAAGGTCTTAGTATGAATCGAATTTGATGTTATTCCCCAAATTCAGATTTTTATATCTTCAGACGTCTCAATGACATGACCGATTGTAGATTCTACTCGACCAATTGGATCGTGATTCCGTAATTCTCTAAAATCAAGACCTGTTAAAGTTTCAATTTATTCTCAAGACATCTACTCTTTTACTGATAAAGAAAAAGTTTCTTCCCTATTTATCCCGGTATGGGTAAAAGCAAACTGCTTAATCATTTCATTTAGAGCCTCCGCTGCTTTTGTAGGAATCTGATGCTTTACGTTATCAATAAATTTTAATTCATTACATGGCAATTTTCCATGCAGTAGTTTCGCATGACCATAAAATGATTTATCTTTCTTACCATAAACCAATAAAACCGGAAGCTCAATGTTTCTAAGCTGATTGGTACAATTATAGTGCAAACTATAACGATAATACTGCTCGATATTTTGGGCATTTCCTTTTCTAGCTTCTTTAAACATCTTTCTGAACAATTTATGTGTATTTGAATTTCCCCATGAAATAGACAATGCTAAAAATGAAACTGCCCCTGTTTTCGCAAGTTTCACGCCTAGTGAAATCTTATTCTTTAGATATCCATCCCTCACTTCTGACATTCCCCCGATTAGAATACCCCCTAAGGCACTTTCGGCAAAAGTCAATAAAAATTCTAATGCGACAGAGCTTCCGGTCGAATATCCGCATATGAATGCTTTTTTGACTTCCAAATGATTCAATAAACGTCTAATATCTTCAACAATCAGTGGATAGGTTATCGGTTGTCTTGAATCCTGACTCCTTCCGTGTCCTCTAATATCAAAAGTAATCACTTTAAACTCTTTGGATAATTCTTCTATTTGATACTCAAAATTTACACAAGTGAGTACAGGAGGATGAATAAAAACAATAGGAATTCCTTTTCCCTTAACGGTATAATACAGACTACTACCGTCCACATCCAACATTGGCATGTATGTAATCACCTCAATAATCTGAAATCATTCCTAACTCTTCTTTAAAGAAAAAAGTAGCTCTCAAAAAAATGATACATAGTAAAAATTTGATTTGAGTAGATGGGCGTTATCTATTCGTTATTAATTCCTTTATAATTTGTGAAGGCTCTTTAGTGATAAGCTGTCGATGATATTCTGTTATACGTTCCTGATAACATTGGAGCTGATTTTCGTTTTGAAAAAATGAATATAGTTGCTCTTCAAGTGTTTCTTTTGCATCTTTCCATTTATTTAAATAGAAAATCACACCTAACTTTTTTAGTTGTTGTAAATTAATTTCCTCTTGTCCTGGTAATACATGATAAATAAAAATAGGTTTTCTTTTAAATAGACTTTCACTTATTGTTACTCCTCCAGGTTTTGTAACGATTGCATCTATTTGATCGTAGAGTTTGTTCATTTTTCCCCTACATGTAATATATTTTAAAGGTGTTATGTTATCTCGCTGTAATTGTTGAAGTTTTTGATATAAATCGTCATTTTTCCCGCATAACACATAAAAGTGAACTTTTGTTTCCGTTCCTATTTTGTGAATCAAATCTTCTATTGCTCCAACCCCTAAACTTCCACCAGTAATTAAAACTGACAATGCAGAGGAAGGAAAGTTTACTATCTGCTCTTTATGTTTTTTTATTTTTTTATGAATAGGAATTCCTGTTATAAAAATCTGTTCATTATTTATTCCCTTGTTTTTTAAAAACTCTTTCATATGATGAGACGGTACAAAATGAAAATCAATATGCTCAATACCCCAACAACGATGAATGAAATAGTCTGTATATACATTTATAACTGGTGTTTTTAGTTCACCTTTTTCTTTCAAATAATTCAATATATATGAAGGTAAAGCATGAGTGCAAATGATCAGATCAGGTTGTTTATCTCTTATTAATCTTCTCATGAATGGCACAAACAGAAGTTCATATAATTGATAACGTTTGTTCTCTTCGACATTTCTGTAGACAGAGTTTTGGTATATCCAATTATAAAAGTCAGGGAATGCTTTAATCCATTTTAAATAAACATTTGAAACCAATGCTTCTATTCTTCCGTAACTATACGAGAGAATATCCACTTGATCACATTTTATATTGAATTGATCCTCTTGTATTCCTTCCATTAATGCATGTGCAACTTGATGGTGGCCTGATGGAATTTGCAAAAATGGCAAAAACAAGATGGTCTTTTGTGTTGAATGTTGTTCCATAAATCACCTCTTGAAGTACACTTGACGATGTGTCTTTTCATTAATTTCTGTTATTATGTGGTACTTCTTTTTTTCTATTCTGGCAACTATTTAGAATAAATTACGATGGATTTTGTTCCATAAATTACATACAAAATGAAAGGATTTTTCATGTATAATTTTTATAGAAGGAGTGATATGATTGAAAATTTTATTACTATCCGTTTTATGTATGATTCTCTTCTATATATTCAAAAAAGCTCACAAAAACACGACTGATGTCGTGATAAATAAAGTTCAAATAGATCAAAAGCAAATTCACGGGCATGATCCGGTACTAAATATTCTACACCTTTCCGATATGCATCTCGAAAATATCTCCATTTCCCCAACTCAGCTTTATGAAAAGCTAAAAGATGAATCAATCGATTTGATTGCACTTACTGGAGATTTCCTTGACCGTAAACGTACAATTTCTAAACTTTCTCCATATTTAGAGGTATTAAATCAATTACATGCAAAGCATGGCATATACGCTGTTTTCGGTAACCATGATTATGTGTTACGTGAAAAGGACTTACAAAAATTAAAAGCAACACTTGAACAATATGGCTGCAAGGTCATGCAGAATGAAAACCATGTTATTTATGTTCAAAATAAACGTGTAAATATTATTGGTGTTGATGATTTTAGTACGAAACGCAGTAATTTAACAGCTTCTTATAGAGAAATTAAACCAGGAACAAATTTAGTTTTAACTCATGATCCGAATATTGTGCTCCATATGAAAGAATATCATTTTGACTATTTACTAGCTGGTCATTTCCATGGTGGGCAAATTTGTTATCCAAAAGCCTATCACCTTGCGAAAATGGGTAAGCTTGCAAGAATGAATATTATAAAAGGACTTCATATGCAAGAGGGAAAACCCTTTTATATTAGTGAAGGGCTAGGTCAAACAGGAGTAAATATTCGAGTTGGAAGCCGACCAGAAATTACATTGCATCAACTATCAATATCAACAGTTGAAAATAAAGAACTACCCGCAGTATAAGATGTAAAGGCTGTTAACGGACCTAGTTAACAGCCTTTATATTTTACTGTCAAATTATTTTTAATGTAGTATCTAAAATTGCATTGACTGTTTAACAAAAGTAATTAACATTTTCTTTTAGCAACTTCATCTTGAGCTCCATGATTATATATTTTCAATAAATTTTCCTTAGACATAAATAAATATTTTGGTGAGGAAGATATATTGTTCTTCATTACTTTAAAAATTGGATCACCATTAGATAATAAACATATTGGTATAAATGCTAACCATTTAAACAATTTATAAAAAGGGCTAGAAATAGAAACAAATTCAAAACCTAATCGGTCAGCTCCTCTGTTTAACATTGAAATCCCAATTATCCCTTTAATTTCATCTGCCCTAGAATGATTTTGAATATATGATCCAAGACTGGGCAAAGACTTTTTGACATGTTGATAAATGAATCGTGCTTTTGTAATATCATTTTTAATGTACTTCATATCATTGATTAAACGAATATTATGTAAATGAATTTTAACCAAGATATCATTCTTATTGATCTGTGTACCATCAGAAAGAGTAATATGTCTCCCCTTGTAACGAGTGAGCCTTACACGAAAAATATTTTCTTTGTGAGTTTCGTTATGAATATAAGTTAAGCGAGTGAATTTATAATATATTGGATCAAAAAAATTCCAAATCGTTAGTACATAACTTTTCATTTTATTTTCATTTCCCTTTTTGAATGTTTGATAAAACTATTTTGCATATTTTTAATAAAAAATATTTAGGAAATCTTAGGTCTTTTAGTAAAAAGAATGAAGAATTATTAGTATAAGTTGGCATCATAAATTTCTATAAAATATTGCAATATAAATCATGTGAAATTGAACTTAGTGGTTCTTTTTCCTAATTATTTTTTACAGGGGGCAAAAAATGAATATTCTTAACTTCTTGATGTCATTATTCAATTCTGGAAGAAGAACTCAGCAAATGTTTAAATTGTTTAGAAATAGACGGAGTAATAATAGAGGTTGGGTTTGGGTTTCTTTACTAGGATTAGGAACAGTTTTTAGTGTAGTAGCAACGCGTAATTCAAATATGATGAGACCTATCCAACGTTTGTTCCAAGGTGTTCAAAATACGACAAGCACATTTATTCCATCCAAAGTAAACCTGGCAAATATGGAGTTTGCTAATGAAATTACTCCTAACAGTCAAAAGAAACAAGGTAATCAAAACCAATAACTATCGCGAATAATAAAAAACTCATCTTCTAGTCACGAGTTTTTTATTATTCTTAATAACTCTATAGCTGCGTCAAATAGGTTTTCCCCTCTTTTGTTATAACTTCAACTTCACTTCGTTGTTGATAACCAAATAACACAGCTTGTTCTGCACGATGCCAATAGATTGAATTAAATCCAAATATTACGAGATTGTGCAGATATCTGTGGATTAACTGCGAAATACATTGTTCGAAGAAGCTACTTTGCTAAACATTTTGTGAGATTATGTACAATGATTTGTCAAACCTGTGGTCATAAGTGTTTAAAATAAGAAAAAGAGTGTTCAATATTTGCAATGTAACGAAATGTAGTAAGTTTTTAAAAAATATGTATTGTATATTCCAATAACCTCTTGGAATAAATAAAAGGAACGCTGAAAAGGAATCCTCCATGTAAGGATTTCTTTTCAGCGTTCTTATTTGAGGTATACCCGTTGTCATTTTCATTATATGATGTGTATGAAAAAGTATGTTAATTTTATCCCGCATTAACGGGCAGTAATCTCCCCCACTGATTAAAGTTTCACTTTATCCATATCGTAGGACAACTTATTCATTGCTATTGAGTTGGTTCACTCATGCTTTTATCTAATTTCTCGACAATCATTTCATAAAACTTTCTATCCTCATCCACATTCAAATGAATACGATTAACCGTCTTTGAAAAACCATATAATAAGTTTGCTTTTAATGGTTCTTTTAGCTTTATTTCAAATGTCGCTGGTTCTTTTATAAATTCTGTTAATGTTGCTTCTAGTACTTCATTCTCTTCTTTTCCCTTTATTACATCACCTTTGTAATACGTTATTTCTTCTATTTGTTCAAATGGAACAGTTATCTTCTTTGCTAACCCAACTTGTATCACTACTTCTTTCTTTGTGATCATATACGGATTTAAACGAATGGCTTGTATTTCAGCTAAAAAGTAAAGGAATCCGTATACATTCAAAACAAGTAACACCCAAGCGAAAACTGGATTCCATTGATGAAGCAAATAATGAAAGCCAATGGTTTCAATGAGCATCGCGTGCATAAGCATAATATAGAAAGCAATTGCACCTGTTTTTTTATGATAAGAAAAAACATGATCACTTTCAGATACCTTCGTTCGCCATGAAAATAAAGCGTAATATAGTAATTTACATTCTGATACAATTACATTTACAGCTGTATTCCTTTTTAAAGTGGCATCAAATGCTTTATCTATCGCATAAGAGAAGGATGGATAGTCTAGTTTATATTGCTTATACATACGAATAATTCTTGGTAATTTTCTAGCAATTTTATACAGAATAAAAATCTCTAAAGCTAAAAATGCGATTTCACCAGCAATTAGTATATAAGAAACAAACGAAAACGCCTGCAAATATTCACTTGGAATAACAAACCTTGCCGCAATATATCCTGCTATGACAACTGGAAATATATATGTTAGGGAGTATCGCTTACGTATGATAAAGAAATACGTAATTACCGGAATCACAATAATAAAATCTAACAAAGAACCAAGTGCTACTTCTTTCGGTGCTGGGGGCATAACTGGAAGTGCATAAGCGAGATAGTTAGATACCACAATTAAAGCCGTTAACACACTCCACATTGTCCATCTTTTTCTTGAAATTGATTCACTCATATAATCCCACCCTATTTATTTAAATGTTTTATTTAAATGATCTTTATAAAATAAAATTGCTCTCTCGTACTCTTTCACAGTTTCTAATTTCACAGCCGTATCAATTAATAATTTCATTGCTTCTTCATACTCTTTCACATTATATTTCGCTAACGATAAAAAGACTTTCATGGCATCATCGTCTGGAAAACGCTGCAAACCAGCTTCCAGCGTTATAATCGATTTATTGTATTCGCCAATGCAGCGATATGTACTTCCTAATCCAATATATGCTCCGCGTAAGTCTTCCCCAGCAAGCCCATTCACAATTGCTTGCTCATAATAAGGAGCCGCTTCGGTTTCAAGTCCCATCGCATCATGTGTCCATGCACATTGATATAGTACTTCTGCATCTTTAGTAAGATTTAGTAGTTCAATTAGTATATTTCTAGATTCTTCATACTTCTTTTCATTCCGGAGATCGATGGCTTGCTGTAGTAACTGTTTCATTTACGTCACCCCTTACTTGTTCCAAAATATTAGCTACACCGTCATCATCATTACTGTTCGTTACATAGCATGCTATTTCTTACAATTCTGAGATTGCATTTCCCATTGCTATTGGATGCCACATTCTTTAAATAAGCCAATATCATTCCAGTCATCTCCAAATACCATTACTTCTCTTGCATGTATATCATGTTGTTTACACCAATTTAACACCGCTCGCTCTTTCGCAACATCTTTATCCATGATTTGAACAAGTTGATTTTGATCCGTACTTATAATATTTACTTTTTGTTGAAATTCTTCTTTCAAATTTTCATAGTACGGAAACGAAGGTAATAATAGTTTAGAAACAGATAGTTTTTGTGTTACATAAATGTTCCAGTCCACTTACAATCACTTTCGCTGTTTCATCTTTCCCTTCACATAATTGAACTTCTCCATCACGTCCTATAACATGATGAATCGCGGCATGGGAATATAAAGAATGAGAAGAATTTGCTATCATGATGTCAGCCTTTGCACTTCCCATTCTCTCTTTTGCTCGATGAATTAACTCTTCTTCACTGATATCACTTTCAAGTTTGAATCCGACTAAAACAATTTCCGGATCCCATTCTTTAATTTGCTTTAACACTTTTGGTGCTTTTTGAAAATGAATAATTGGAGCTATATCACTAGAAATTTTCCCATTCTTATCAAGCACATTTCCATCTTGATCACTTATTTTATCAACAATCCAATCGGAACCAGCTGCCGCCATAATAACTGCATCGATTTTCTCATGTGTAATGATACTTTTCATTTTATCTTGTAAATCAATGATCCCTTCAAATGGATGTAATTCTAACTGTGTTCCGTAAGTACTTGGCTTTTCAGCGAAATAACCGTGCAAATAAATTACATGTGCCCCTTTAGCCATAGCCTCTTCAGCAAGAATTCTTCCAATTGTACCTTTTGCTAAATTTGTATGCCCGCGTACTTGATCCCATTTTTCTAAACAGCCACCACTTGTAATCAAAATCTTTTTCCCCTTCATCATTACCATCCCTTACTTATTTTTTCGAATGAAACCATTGCACCCCAAAGTCAACAGCTTCGCGTTGTTTCATTAATCTACATGTTGCTTTTCCAATCTTTCCAAATGTTACTGCTCCAGTTCGATCAAATTCTTTTCCAATCTCTTCAAATTCATCTGAATCATAACCCATTTCATCGAATTCCTTCCATACCCGAACCCCATTTTCCATAATTGGTGCTCCTGCTTTCACAAATTCACGTGCTTGCGTGCGCATTTCAGATAAATGTAGGGATGTGTTCGAATCATGTCCTACACCAATCAATAGGACAAATCCATCCAGATCATATATTTTTTTTAGTGGTGAATTTTCTCCTAAGCTCATCGAAAGCGCATGCTCTTTTGTAATACTTTCAGCATGCTTTCCCCAAGCAGCAAAACTATTTAATGGATGATTGCTTCTCTTTACATTTGGGTATGTACGAAAACACTCGACAATCTGTCCCATGCCACGTGTCGGTGTTACATTCGGATCAAAAGCTGGAACGTGATCTCGAATCATTTGCCACCAATTTTCTGGAACAGCTGGTCTTGACCAATCTTTCGGATCTGATAAATCAGACGTTTGCGTTGGCATAATGATTGTACCTTCTTCAGTAATCACATTCATTAATGCATCTACCACTGCAACGGCACCGCCTGATACCCACCCGAGTGAACTAAGAGATGAATGAATGATCACTGTCATGCCTTTTTCTATACCTGATGCTTTTAAATCATTTGTAATTGTTTCAACTGTATTTGGTAATTGCGTTGCTGCTACTATATCGTTTATTTTCATGTTTAATCCTCCGTCAATTCTATCTACCATATCGCGAAATCGTTTTTTAAAACTTCACTTAATATATTATCATATTTTTCTTAATTTTTATTATAATGATAAAGTGAAACTTTTCTCAGTGGGGGTTTTCTTCATTCCCCCACTGAGAATTAGCCCTCACCAATCGGGCTTTTACGGGCAGTTCCCCCCCACCTATCTTCTTTGTTTCTCTCTAAATCTTGAGGCAGGGGGTCTTACTGCCCGTTAATGCGGGATCAATTTCCAGTGATCATTTCTCCAAATCTTGAAAACACCCTAGCTGCTTTGTCATCAATGCAGTGTGATCCAATCCATAATTCACCAGAATACGGGCCGTCCCACGTATCAATTGTATAATTTGGCATTTTTACATATTGTTGATACATTTCCCGCTACTCAAAGTAGCTCACCATTTCGATGAATAGATTTATACAAAAACGCCATTCTTTCTGCATATTTCTACAAAAAGAATAGCGTTTTTTCATTGTCTGGATACAAACTCCTCTCAACTTGATGGCGATATCCTTTAGACTTCTACAATACTTTAACGCTCTATCCGAAAGAAGTCTCCTTCCTCAAGCGTGTGAAGGTGCAACAGCGCCAATGGTAGGTAGGAGTAGTTCACTACACAGAACCTAATAAAAAAATAGAGGGTAAACCAAAACAGTGTTAACGTTTCGGATCATCCTCTATTTTTTACCATTCCTTTGGTTCGTAGTTTAAATCTGCGAATAATCGATTTTTTTCTTTCTTTGTTAAATCTCTCCATTGTCCAACAGGTAGATTGTTCAAATGAATATTCATGATTCGAGTTCGCTTCAGTCTGTAAACTTCGTATCCTAATGCTTCACACATACGGCGAATTTGACGATTTAACCCTTGTGTTAAAATAATTTGGAATTCAAATTTTGATAGCTGCGTTATCTCACAAGGAAGTGTTTTTGTCCCTAAAATTTTAACTCCCTCTGCCATTTGTTTTAAAAATTCAGGAGTAATAGGCTTGTCTACTGAGACAATATATTCTTTCTCATGTTTATTTTCAGCTCGTAAAATTTCATTTATAATATCTCCATCATTTGTAAGGAGTATCAAGCCATCTGAATCTTTATCAAGTCGTCCTACATGATGGATGCGTAAAGGATGATTAACTAAATCGATAATGTTACCCTTAACCTTCTTTTCACTTGTACTCGTAATGCCAACTGGTTTGTTTAAAGCAATATAAACGTTGTTTCGAGCAAGCCTAATTTGATCTCCATTTACTCGCACATCGTCTCCCTGTTGAACTTGGCTACCTATTTTTGCAACAGAACCGTTAATAGTTACTCTACCTTCATCAATTAACTTATCTGCTCCACGCCTAGATGCTTTTCCAGATTCACTAATATATTTATTAATTCGCAAGTTAGCCACATCCTTTTCTCTAGAATTTTCATGCTCACGCAACTCCTACCTTATCATAACAAAAAGGTAAACTTCCTAATATAACGTAAATATATTAACATGAAAGGGCGTCTGACGTCTTCTTTTAATTTAATAATTCTCTCCAGAATATACGTTCTCGCTTGTTTCTAGTATTACCATACATGATATTCCATAAAAAGAAAATTAAAAATCGTGCTAGACACGACCAACATTCATTCCCTCCCTACCACTTGGGCTATGGCCTGCACATGCTTGAGGAAGGGAACTTCTGTTAGAGTACTGTTAAAGATGAAAAATTCAAAACAATTACAAATAATCTCTCGCTCTTGAACATACTGATACTTTTACCCTAAACAAGGTAAATGAAATTTAGTCGAAATTCGTAAAAGTACACCTTTTTATTACTTTTGACTTTACATTTTTTCAATATGGATATCATATATATGGAATAATATACAATACTGGAAAAAGACGTGCGATCTATAAAGGGGTGTATATAGTGCATCAAAACGAATATGAATGGGTCAGACAGACTCGAGGAGTACTTCTTGACTTTTGTAGTGAACTAGAACCAAATGACTTTACTCGCCAAATGGACGGATTTGGTTGGCACAGTATGCGAGACACACTGGTACACATAGCAGACTGTTATAACGCTTGGCTTGGCTCATTTGTTTTATTAAAAACGAAGAAGCCACTCACTTCAAAGGAAGACCTGCTGCAACTTGGTTTGGACGAAATAAAAATACGCTTTGAACATGTAGATTCTTTGGTAAATGAGGTATTTGAAGTATTTGAAGTATTCGCACATCACATGGGTGAACCGATTCAGAGGGAAATTCCTTGGAGAAAAGAAAGTGAAATGTTATCGATTACACCTAGTAAATTGCTCATGCATGCGATCACTCACGAATTCCATCATAAGGGACAGATTGTAGCTATAGTACGCCAGATGGGTTATGAACCTCCAAATACAGATGTGTTAGGAACTAGAGAGTAGAGAGGATACCCATCTTGAAACATTCTGAAAAGCATCCCGCCTTTACCACCTGTATGCGCTTGAAGCTCAGGAGTTAATTCTTTAAAGCTTTTTACCGTTTTTTCACGAACTCCGTATTCTCTTTTCGTAGCCTCATAACGATTTCTTATATAGGTATTTTTCTAATAGATTTAAATAGTAATAATCCATTTCCACTACCATATTCTCTAAATGAAGTTCATCGTTATTGTGATTTTAAACACAAGTAATTCATTATTAAAATATTAAACATTAAATCAAAAATTAGACTGAAGGATATTGGTTTTATCGTTATTTCGTTAGAAACCAATTCCCAGTCTAATACTTTTTTATTTTATATAGAGAATTGGAATATGCCTTAGGTCAGTCTACAACTATTTTTGCATGATTTGACTGCTCCCTATATGTAAAAAGACTGTTATGACAGCATCTTCAGTCTAAAACATTTTTTTAATCGAACAAAAATTTGTTTATAAGCATAGGAAGAACTAGGAATATCAACAATCATTAGTCTACAACTATTTTTTTAATCAAACGCCCTTCTTTCTCAAGCTCTTTTATATTGAAGATTTGAAGGTCTCTCCTTTCCCTCTTCAATCATGTTTATTTTAAGCAAATTTGCAACAGTACTGTTAGATAACTAAAGATATTTTAATCTAAATTTACGAAATATAATCAGTTTGACAAGCTAATAAACCTTTTATGCAACGTTAATGCATTTGTATTAATTAATTAATTAATTAATCTAATCATATTGTATGAAAATCTATTTCCATAAAGCTCCCTATCAGCAAGGAACTCAAAAAAATCCTCTGTCCATCCTCCTATACCTTCTGTCCCTTTATCCTCATGCAATTCACCATTAGGTTTTCTGACCCTCATTGATGTTGATCCAGACCCATCTAACAGAATATTTTCATTTTCCTTAAAACCTAACTTTTCAACATGTAGCTTCAGCCTTTCAACTGTTACAAAAGATTTTGTAATTATTAAATAAGCATAGACAGTACCGTTCTCTTCTTTATATGCTAGTATAGTTCTTCTGAGAGTATTCTTAGAATAATCATCTTTGCTATCCCCAAAATGCTTTATGTTATAACCCTTCCCCCCAATAGCGTTTATTATGACTTGATTAGAATTATGATTATGATCAGCATTATCGAGATTTTTAAAGTGATTATTTATATCATCCATGCTTTTAGCTTCTTGTATAATCTCTGCTTTAGTTTTTTGTAAATCCTTATCGTAATAAGTAACGAAAGTTGGTAGAGAACGATGTTTGTCAGGGCAACCGTTAAAATTATATCCATCAGTTAATCCATTAGTATTATAATAAGTCATTGAGCAGGTCTCATATTCATCATAATCCTTAAATGGAGACCATGATGGAGTATAGAACCCTCCATTTATTCCTATATATCTAGTTTTATTTACAGGTTTCTTAATAACTTCAGTGCGAATATTGTCAATAGGAGTCTTAATTATAGAAAACACAACTTCTTCTTCTCCTATTTTTGTGGTTTTTTCCTCTTCGAAAGAATAATTTACTGGCTCTGTCTCTTGTCGACTGATAAATCCATCCCCGACCTTGCCCTCGTCTCTCGTTTCTTCTTCAATCGTTCCATCTTTCGTTTCTTCTGGTGGATCTAAAATACTATTCCCCTCATACTTTCCTTCTTTCGCATTGGCTCCTTCCGATTCTTCCTCTTTTGGTCTTGCCTCTTCTGCTATATCTGCCTCCAACACTTTAAAATGGAGGATCTTTTTTTGTTTGCTCATAGCTTTAATCACATTTCGCCCTTCTTTAGGTACAGATGAAAAATGATTATCAAAGGCATGGGGAGGTGAACTCATAGCAATGTTTTCAGTTATTAGATAGGTTTTACCATTCCCAACACCAAGCACACCATTATCTCCTAACTCCTCCTGTTCTTCGCTAGAATATTCCTTATTCTCCACATAGATATTAAACAAATAGATATCATCATATACTTTACCATCGAATTTAAATTTAAAGGTTACACCACCCTGCTCATTCTCTTCAACAATATAATGCTCTTTCCAAAATTCTGGAATTGTTAGTGCAAATCCTAATTTTCCATTCACATATTCAATCCCCTTAGCCTGTTCTTGCTTCATGGCGTCCTTTTTTGGTTTCGCTTCTTCTGCCACGGCTCCCTCTTTCTCCAACATTTTGAAACTATCAAAAACCTCGGATATTTGACTAATCATAGTTAAGACAGTATCTTGCTCTTCTCCGGGTGGAATACTATCTCGATAAAGATGTAGAGCATCATAGTAACAGTAATAGCCTATGTCATCTTTAGTGCCAAGTTCACCCACCCATCTTAGCCCCTCGTTCCATCCATCTTCTTTCTTGGTATCGTATTTAATAGTAAACAAAGGAGGGATAGCATCATTTTTTTTACCTTCGTACATAAATATAAACCTTACAAGGCCATCCTCCTCTTCAGTTGTATACTTACCTTCCCAAGATTTTGGGAGTGTTAGAGAAAACCCTAACTTTTTATTCACATACTTAATTCCATTTTCCTGCTCTTGGTTCATTGCTGCATGAACTGTGAATGGCTGTGTAACGGGCATTATAACAAGAGAGATAAGCATCACAATGGTTAATAACAAAGAACAGATATTTTTTCTCACTGTACAATCTCCCCATAGATATATTTTCCTTTTAATCTCTTTCCATATAAATTGGTACAGATGAAAAAGAATCGTCTCATGATGTGCTATATATTTCAAATATATAAGTTTGAAAAAGTTAGTGGATTAAAATGAATGTTAATAATAATTTTTTTATTCTCTTAGACTAAGTTGTACATAATAGCACTTTAATTTGTTCATTTAATATTCATAGGCTTTGTTTGGATATTTATTAAGGTCATCAGGATCTCCTCCACCAAACTTACAGTCTTCTATTTTCCACTCTTCTCCAATCTTGCTTAACGTAATTTCAAATAAGTCATTCGTTTCGGATCGATACACACCTATTAGTCTCTCTGCTCCATAATTAGCCGCGTCAATAATATATATTTTTTCTATTGGTTTTCCTTTTGCTTTTACCTCTTTAATTATTTGTGAAAGCTCTTGTGAATCATCTTGAGGATTTTCTAAGTATTTCTTTGCACCTTTTAAATCATAATCTACAAATGCTTTTTCATAAAAATCTACTACAACTTGTTCCCCTGATTCTAGTTCTGGATTATTGTTTGAAGTGTTGTTACATCCTGTTAGCATCAAAAAAATTGTTAACAAAAATACCGCGAATTTTTTCGTTTTCATCTTCATCCATCTCCTTTCTAAATTGTCTTGGATGGTACAATAAAATGAACCGTGTGTGTTGAAATTAATCGCTGAATTTCTTTACAATACTGACTAATCTGTATATATTCGTGTCAAACCAGTACTATGATACTATAAATCGAAAATTCAGAATTGAATGAATGAAGGGGTCCGAAATTATGAAGGCATCAGGAAATGTCAGAACGAACAAATCAGAAGCTCGTCGATGCAGGAATAAAACTTATTTCAAAAAGCGGATATGGAAGTACTAGTATAGACCAAATCGTTAGACATGCTGAGGTATCAAAAGGAGCGTTTTATGCCCATTTTTCTTCTAAAGAGGAGTTTCTCATAAAAATCTTGCATGACGGGGTTCATTTCTATTTCCGTGATTTACAGGGCATTTTGGAACAGACAGTCCAAATGTTATTTAAAAAGAACCAAATACGTGCAGGAAACTACGAAAAGAATGATTAACTAATTCTAGACTAGTTTGTAATTTGGAAAAGATAAGGGGCTAGACAGTCCTGGTATAGTGTCCCAAAATCCCTTCAAATCTTCTGAAGGGATTTTTTGAGGTTTCTAGATATATTGGGTTACGATAAGTTTTATTATGTAAACCATTAAACTATGGCTAAGAATGACTCAACCACTCTATTATTCCGGCGTAATAAAGAAGCCTGAAGATACAAAATCTCCAAGCTTCTTTACAACAGTTATTCAATGAAATACATCTTCCCGTTTACTTCAAGGGACACTGATGATTGCTTCATCTCTTCCTTTAGAGATTTAGCATATGCTACCACTTCATTAACCTTCTTCTTATTCAAACTTTCCGCAAAACTATACACAATGGTAACTTTTTCCTTAATGAGCTGATTATTATCTCCTACCCAAGCCCCTGTTCCCTCAATAGCGGTAGCTCCTCCAAACATATTAGAGAATGTCTCGAGAGACTCATTAACGTACGGAGTATTATCGATAGGTTGATCTACATTATAGGTCGATGGCACGTAAATTTTTACTACATTATCAAGATGGAATTGTCCTTTTAGAGCATTCGATTCTTGAACCTTAAATGATTCTTGTTGTTCTGCAGCATACACCGTATGCCCTAAAAAAGTAACCAACATAATAGATAGAAACCAATACAAAATCGTTTTCCTTTTCAAGCTTGCCACTCCTTCTTATTTGAAATATAGTCATTCTTCTTCACTAGACGTTTTTGTCCCTCACTTAGCTTTTATAGCTATTAAAAGTAAAAAAGAAGTATATTTATAATCTGCTGGGTATTATCATCAACATAAGTGGAAAACATAGAAACAGAAAAATCTTTATTTTTCGATTCTTGTGTCATTAGAAATGGTAAGATAATTAAAACTGATAAAACTATAAAAGTATAAAATTCTCCAATTAGAATAACGAGGGTGACATAGTATTTTTCAAATGGGTTGTACTATTTGTAAATCTGATAAGACGACCTACATGAGTGTATTCAAGGAGATGAATCCCAGTATGATCAGTGTGGAACCATATATCATGAACTGTAGGTAATTGAAGAAAGCTCTCAACAATTTTTGTAATCATCCCTCCATGTGAAATAATAACAATTCGTTTATATTGTTTACTGTTTTCTTTAATGAAAGATACGATTTGTTCACCGTGTAGCCTAAATTCTAGTTTACTCTCACCATTGTTCATTTCTCGCAGTTCGTCCAAGTATTTCACTGGACAACTGACAGTATCAGCTACAACTTCGGCAGCTTGCTTGCACGCAACAATGTACTCGACCAAATAAATTCTGGAAGAAACTCTTCTGATACGTGATTAGACGTTTTTTCAACTTGTTCAAGCCCTTTACTGGTTAGTGGTAAATCCGTAGAACCTTTATATCCCTCTTCTAAAAAGTCATCTCAAGATTCTCCATGATGAATTAATAAAATTTGCATCTATTTCACCTCATCTATAATTTGATTTGCTCTTTTTTATATTAAACAGGGCGCAAAAAAATCCTCTTAAGTTTATTTTTTTAAACTATATAAATCCATTTTGATTTTTCGACATATAAGTCGCGGCTATGGATAACAACAGGTGACCTGCACTCGTTTTCTTTCTCTGTTTTCACTTGGCATGGGGCAGGAAAAGGATCTGACCGCTTCTATGCATGGCCGGATGCTCTCTCCCGCCTAAAAAGAAGGGCTTTATGTCGTTTTTTTAATTTGGATTTATATATATGTTCTATTCATGTGAGGTTTACATAACCCGACTTCTTGTTCTATCCGTTCATTTTTCTTCATAAAGGTCAATACTCTTAGAACCTGGTCCATAAAACACAAGAACGTTACCATAAGTCACTCCACAAACTGTAAAGTCATTCTAAATCAGAATTAATGAACCTTAATTTGAACAATTTTTCTAATAAAAAAATAATCTCTCCTAAGTAAAATTACGATTTTTACCTAGGAGAGATTATTTGAGCTAGTACCTTTTATCATTGTATTCCCTAACGGCTTTCCTCCATGTTAACCTTGGAGATATTTTTCATCAAAAATAATCAAAAAAGCATGGTGGTGAATCAGGAATTAAATCTTCAAGGGCTTTAATCATTTCATCATCCCCTTTAATTCTCCCAATATCTTTCAGAAATGTAGGTCGTTTATAGCTTAACAACATTGTCGTTAACGTTTGAATGGTTAAAAATACTCCTTCAGCACGATTTGTTGTTTCCTGATACGTTATACGCAATTGCTTTTCATTATTCCATTCTAAAGTAAAAATGCCTTTATTCCATTCCAGTATTGGATCATCTATATGTAAAATTAGTTTTTCGTTCTTCACTCTTTCAAATGGATATTGTTTCAAAAAACCTAAAACATCTACAATTCTTCCCATATAATAAGGCGCAATAGTTTGCTTTATCTCACTATCTTCAAGTAAAAAAGCGACTGGTTCATGAACACATGTTTTCCCTTTCACAAAATACACCATTGAAAAATGAGCGCTAATAAAATTCCATAACCCTCTTCTCGCTTCTTCATTTAAATAAATCATTTCTTCAATATAAAACTTTTCCTCAAGTACACGATAAAACAAATACCCTTCAGGAACATCTTCGTCCGTGTAGTAAACTGCTAATTGTAAGTCAATTGTTTCTTCACGAAAACGTTCTTCCCATGCAAGTGTGTTCCGAATCATTGCACCATTTGTTTTTTTTGCAAAGTCATTATAAATTTTTTCTTTCTCTTTACTTTTTAAATTCACTCTTCTTACACGACCATTAATGTCTCCACGGTACCTAGGTAACTGCGTATCTTTAATTTGATACTCAATCATATCCGAAATAATTTCCCAACCCTTTTTACGATAATAAGGAATTGAATAGGGAAATAAATAAGAAATATATTGTCCACTCTCTCGCATCGTCTTTAAACTTTCTTTCATTAATGAATTCATTAATCCATGCCCCGCATATTCTGGATATGTTCCGACTCCAGTAACTCCCCCCATCTCATAGATCACGCCATGAATATTCACTTGAAATGGAAGAACTACAATTTGTGAAATTAATTTATCCTTGTCAAACCACCCTAAAGCAGTTCCTGGTTTTAGTTGATGACTTTTCTTCTGTACCATTTTCCCTTCATCATCAATCATTTTTTTTGAAACTTGAAACACATATTTCATCAAATTTGAAAATTGATCTACTTCATTTTCCTTAATTGGTCTCATCGTTAACCCTTTATAGTATGTTGCTTTCATTTTAATAAACTCCTTCTACTTTAACACTGACTATTTAAATTCACTGTTTAGTTAGTATATACAAAATCGTTTATTATCAAGCATGGACATACTATTTATAATGGACACTAAAAAGCATGTCTATCATTCCGTTGCTGTTTTAATAAAACAACAATGTCTTCATATTTGTATAATACTGCATATCGTAATATACTCACAACCGAGTCCTTAGCAACATTTTGAACAATTTCCAACATGAAATATTCCTTCTTTCTTACAATATAAAAAGATGATCGAATCGTTTTATTGAAAGCGAGAAATAAGCTATTATACCTTGGTTTCTAAAGGGATTAAATATAATGTTACACATTATATAGAGAAAAAAAAGAAAAGGATAGATAATACAGATTTACTCTGTATTATCTATCCTTTTTGTACTACAAATGACCTCATTTACTACTACAACATATGAAATTTACTGCAATGCATTTCTGGTTAACAATTCACTTGAATTAAACTAATATAAAACTGCTCAGTTGATTTTTTCAGCTCATCTATTTATTGAATTCATTAACTGGAAGAAGTATTCAGGTTTATGAGTCTTATTTAGGTTATACCATGAATGTAATGTATCTGGTGCAAATACATCTAATTTTTTCAGTACTTCCATCGCAAATTCCAGAGGAGCTACTCCTGATGCAGTAACCAAATTCTCACCAGATACCGCAGGTCCCATCTCATAAAATTTTTCTCCTTTATAATTAGGACAGACCATTTTAATATACTCTAAGTTATTGCTTGTATGCTTTCTAAAATCTAGGTATCCCATATTCGCGAGGCCCTCAGTTGCACCACAAATCGCAGCAACAATAGTGCCAAGATTTAAAGCTTCGCCAATTTTTTTCAAGATAGGTTGATGAATATCTTCTCTCCAAGTAGTCCCTCCAGGTAAAACTAAAAGGTCTTTACTCTCAAGAGTACATTCATCAAGGGAAATATCTGGTTTTATGCTCAGTCCTCCCATCGTAGTAATAATTTCTTTATTAGCTCCTACTGTAACTACTTTTAAAGGTGCTAAATCTTTTTTGAAATATCTTCCTGAGTTTAGTTCAGCAATTAAATATCCATATTCCCAGTCTGACATTGTATTAAATACATAAAGATAAACTTTTTTTGTTTGCATCTAATAACACTCCAATCACAATTGATATAGCCTATTATAATAAAACTTCCCTGACAGATGCGTCAGGAAAAAGATCTTAACGTTGTAAATCCGCATTTTCTAACGCTACCCCTATATTGTAAAAAATTTCCGTTTTTCCTTATATTAAAGAATATATTCTTTATATATTTCGATAAGTCTTTTTTATTTAAATGATTCAAAATGTTGAGACACCCATGTTTTGTTATTTTCAGCAATATATTGTTCTGCTTGAATTAATAGTTGTACGAGTTCTTTTTTAGATAACTTCATGTATCTTGTTTTTGCATTCTTTATATTACGTTCCGTACTAATACGTCGATAATCGATAGGATTAACTTCAATAGCACTCTTTTGAATAGGCTTGTTAGCATGTAATTTTTGTTTGTACGTTACAAAAGTTTTTTCCAAAATATTCTAATTTAATTATACAAAAAATGATTGTTGCAGTAAATCTATTTTTTTGTTGTGGCAGTATATGAGGTCATATAGAGGTCTTCTAAAATAAAAAACACACCACTATCAAATAGTGATGTATCTCTTATTCATATAATGTGTAACATTGTATGAAAATAGTGTTTTTATATCTACTATGATTAAAAACACTTATTTAGTTTTACAGATTAATCATCTTTTTACGCTGGTATTTTTTCTTCTTTTTTCACGAAAACTGCAACATAACTATGTAAAATCATTCCGACAACAACAAGGCTCATTCCAACCCAAGATAAGGATGATGGCAATGGAGCAGATAATAAAATGAGTTCTCCAAGCAATGCGAATAGTACCTCACCAGACTGCGTTGCTTCAACAGTCGCTAGTTTTTGTGGGTCATCCTTTACAAGATCAGTCGCAAAGAAAAATAACACTGTAGCAATTAAACCGGAACTAATCGCTACAATAAAACATTGAAAAACCTGATCACTTGATGGTAATCCGGCCGTAACAGCCCCGTACCCAGATAACAGAAACCAAAATGGTAAACTTGCTAATGTCATACCTAGAACTCGTTGGAAAACATCCAATTCTCCCTTACAAACCTGCATCATTTTTCGATTACCAAGTGGATAAGCAAATGCTGCAACTATAACTGGAAGGACACATAAAACGGTTTCACGAATTCCTAAAGAAGAAGCGTGTTCCACTTGCATGAGAACAACACCCATTAAAATAACACCAGACATCATCAATTCTTTGACTGGGATTTTTTTATGAAGAGAATCGTTTGCAAATAATGGTGTTAATAGAATACCTGCAATAATCGTAATTTGCCATGTTGAGGCAACGAGCCATCCTGGACCGAATGATCCCGCGAAGCTTAAGGGTGCATAAAAGAGCCCGAATCCAATAATACTCCATAACAACCATTCTTTTGGATTTGTTTTCATATATTGAAAGAGTTGTTTTAAATTTCCCCTATACATGACAATGATAAGGAGTAAGGGAACCATAAAAAAGTATCGTAACGAAGCACTCCATATCCAGCTTCCCCCTTGTAAATCCATCGCTCGATTGAAAATAAATGTAAAGGCAAAGAAAAAAGATGCCAATACACCTGCTGCAATTGCTTTCATCCTAAAACCCCTTATTCTATTTTTCTTTTACTATATAACAAAATATATTTAAGTTGAAAATAACTCTTAATTTTCAAACATTTTTTTGGCATATAATTAATTACCTTACTTTTTCATATTGATACAATTTTCGTAGTCGACCAATGTGTGCCTGATGATATCGATTATGATCGGCAATATGCCATATTCCCCATCTAATCGTAGCAGTTTCGCCTTTTTCATAAAACACTTCACGCTGTAAGTCTTCTTCCTTTAAATTCATACATTCCTTGTAAAACATGCTTTGGACTTCTTGATAATTTTGCATAAGTTGTTCCAAAGAATAGTTTGCGACTTGAGGTAATTCCCTGTTTTCATCTAGCATAGGACCATACGTTTCCTGTAACTTCGATGGAAGTGGCTCATTTTTCAAACGATACACCCAATACAAATCAACAATCGCTAAGTGTCGCAAAAGTTGACCAATGCTATTCTCATCTCCGCTTGGACCTTTATACACTAATTCTTCTAATCCTACATCATAAACTAAGTCTACTAATCTGTTGAATGTATCTCTTACAGTAGCGTATAAAATTGCGACTTGAGGATTCATTCCTTGTTCCAAATATAAATCTTTCATTGTAATTCCTCCTTTCAGGTAAAGCTTTTTTGTTTTAAACATTGTATGCCCCTTCTTAAATATTCTTTTAAAGAAACAACACCATATGCTCTTCATCACGATATTCGTTATTTATTTTTAATGCTCTTTTTTCTAGTCCATACGTTGTAAATCCAATAGATTTATAAAGCCCTTTAGCAGATTCATTGTTAGAAACAACGCCTAAACAAAGTTGTTCTATGTGTAATTCTTTCGCTTTTTCTATTACTGCTTGTAATAAATCTCGTGCATACCCATTCCCTCTACTATGGGCATCAACATACATCGCCACAATATGCCCTTTATGCTTAAAGGCTAACTTTTGTTCGGTTAATAGTGTTACCACACCAAGTAATGTATCACTTTCATTAAATACTCCAAATGTATAGCTAGTATGTGATTGTAAATTTTGAGTTACTTGTTCAATTGGGTTTTCTTTTTTTAGCGCTTCTTCATAGGTTGTAACGAACGCTTCTGGATTGATTTGTAATGCTTGCAATCGTAAGTCCCAATATTTTGCTGCATCACATTCAGATAAAATTCGTATCATTTTCTATATCTCCCCCATCATAAACTTACCTATCATCAGATTCAAAAAGAGAATATTTTCTTTTAACGCCTTTTTGTTTACATAATATTTTTATAGTTCACAAAAGATATTCAATGCCCGTTGTTCATAACCATTTGTTCAATTCATACACATTTCAATCCATTTTCTTGTATCCTCACGTGTAAATGGTGGATATTGATCAGGTACGACTAAGTGTTTTGTGACTTCTCTATCTAATGACCATTGATATCGATCTTCTGTATCATGTAATGACAGTTCTCTTAATTGAACAATTGATACATCCATTTTTTCTATCCCCTTTTATTTAAACTTCCACTCTATTATTTCCCAATCGAAAAACCTTCAAATAATCTGCCTCCATACATCTCTAGCACTCTTTCAACAAATATGATAAGTTCTTCTTTTTCACCTGTTTTATAAAAGTGGTCAAAGGCTCTAACAAAATCCGCCGCAAACTCTTCATCATATTTTTTCAAAGTCTTAAAAAACCACTTGGAATGTCCTACCCATTGACCATTTACTCGAAGTACAAATTCATGCAAAAGATTTGCTAGATGATTTGCAATAAATAATTCCTCTTCCCTTTTTGTTGCTCCAATAAAGTCATCTAACATATCTGTAATAAAATATCGTTTCTGCTTGATTACTTCTTCAATCCAACGTTCAGGTCCTTTATCTAATAATTGCTGTGCTTCTTTTTTTAAATCCGTTACAATTTTCTCAGTATCTTTTAATACAATTCCTTCGACAACAAGTTGTGGTAAAGAAGGTCTTCCACGTTCACAATCACTTTTAAAAAAATCTTTATACGATGTAAAGTTATGTACAAATACTTCTACTGGCCATCCATAAGCTAAAAAGGATTCGCGGTAACAAGAAGTGAGACTATGACCAAATATAACAATATCAAGATCAGATGTTTTTGTATCCTCACCTCTTGCAACACTTCCACCTAAAAGAGCCACATCACAATTTGGAAATTGTGATGTAACGATTTTCTTTGCTGCTTCCAGTCCATTCATCACTTCTTCTACATTCATATCCTTGCTCCTTTGTTATTTAGTACAGACCTATCCCCCATTACTTTAACAAAACTTATCGGCTATACATAACATCTTCTTATTTTTCATGAGTATTTACGATATATTCGACATTATTTCTTGTTTTCCTAGTTTTTTATTCTTTTCAATACGGTATGTGAAATTTAATATAGAATTGAACAAAGCTAAAATATCATTTTTTATTATTTTGTAAAACCTACAACTTATCAGATTTTAAAGCCCAGTGTAATTTATCACACCTTCTTTCCTTTATCTAGCTATTTTACGGGCAGTGATACCCTCACTGATAAAAGTTTTACTTTATTGAATGTTAACACTCTCCAAGTGTTAACATTCCCCTTTATTTATTCATTTCTCTACACCGCTTTTTGAACCTGCAATATAAAAAAGATTGTTCTTGTATAAATGAAAAAATCTTGCATAGGTATTTACAATCTTTTTTTACTTTTAAAAATCTTCTTTGCAATTACCTACATAAAATTGCTAAAATAGTAGAGTATAATGATTATAGAGAGAAGGAAAATTATGCACAATGGAATCCGAATGACAACCTTATTAAAAAGGGCAATGTTGATTTGCGTCGGGGTATTATTTTTATACGAAGCAATTTATGGTTCAACTAACATTGTTCATGCGAGTACAGAAGATGAAACAAAGTCTGTTCAACTTGTAAGTGAATTTCAAACTGCACTTACTCCAAAAGAAGCACCAAAACAATATAACGGGCAAGTTAGAAAAGTTGCCTACCTAACATTTGATGATGGTCCAGGAAAATATACTGCTGAACTTCTTGAAATGTTAAAAAAAGAAGATGCAAAAGCTACATTCTTCTTAGTTGGTGCAAATGTAAAGGCATTTCCAGACCTAGTAAAACGCGAATTAGCTGAAGGTCATTACGTTGGAATGCATAGTATGACGCATAATTACAAAAAGCTGTATACACAAGGTGATTATGTAAATGAAATGAAAGAAGATCAAAGCTTAATTGCTGGCATTATCGGAAAATCACCGACATTAACACGACCACCATATGGCTCAATGCCAGGATTAAATGAAGCCCTTCGCAACAAAGTTGCAGAAGGTGGTTTTAAAGTATGGGACTGGACAATTGATTCTTTAGACTGGAAATATAACAAAATGCCAGTAGATGCTGCATCTGCTAAAATTGCAGAAAATATTCTTGCTAGTGCGGTGAACCCTACGGAAGTCGTTTTAATGCATGATATTCATCCGCAATCAGTAAAAGCTGTGCCTGCAATTATTAAAGGCCTAAAAGAAAAAGGTTATGAATTGGAAAGTTATCAGGAAAATGAACATTTCCCATTAAACTTTTGGCACGATAAACGTATGTAATAAAAAACACTTGATTTCCTCTTAAGGGAATCAAGTGTTTTTTATTTTTATATCATTAGAAGATAGAACTTAATAATTTTGCAATTTGACTGATTAATATACCAACTACAGCAAAATCAGAATCTCCAAATGTGGTATTTTCAAATCCTAATCCGCCGAGTACGGGTAATAATAAAGCTGGTAGAAATGAAATTAATAATCCATTCACAAATGCTCCTAGCACAGCCCCTCTCCTTCCACCTGTTGCATTCCCAAATACACCTGCTGTTGCTCCTGTAAAGAAATGTGGGATTAGACCTGGTACAATCACGCTCAATCCGATAACTGGAAGGAGAAACATCGAAAGTAACCCCGCAATAAAACTGGTTAAAAATCCAATAATTACTGCATTTGGTGCAAACGGAAAGATTGTCGGACAATCAAGTGCTGGTTTTGCATTCGGTACAAGTTTATCTGCAATTCCTTTAAAAGCCGGTACAATTTCAGCAATTAGCATACGCACGCCAGCTAAAATAATATAAACACCTGCTGCAAATGTGATTGCCTGCATAAAGGAATACACAAGATAGTTTTGTCCATTACTTAATTCCGTCTCAATAAATCCTTTACCTGCAAATGGTGCAACGATAAAGAATAAAATGGACATTGTTAAAGACATAGAAACCGATGTATCACGTAAAAAACCTAGGGATTTTGGTACTTGAATTTGTTCTGTTGACTTCTCTTTATTTCCGAACTTACTTCCAACAAAGCCAGCTGCTAAATAACCAACAGATCCGAAATGACCAATTGCAATGTCATCCATTCCTGTGATTTTTCTTACATACGGCTGTAGTAATGCTGGAAAGATCACCATAAGAGACCCTAATACAAGTGAACCGATTAAAACAAGAGAAAATCCTTTCATCCCAGCTGTTGAAAATACTGCTGAAATTAAACATGCCATAAAAAGCGTATGATGCCCCGTTAAAAACACATATTTAAGCTTCGTAAATCGAGCAATGATTAGATTAATAATCATCCCAAATACCATAATAAATGCTGTTTCTTTTCCTAATGTTTGCTGTGCAATGGCAACAACTGCTTCATTATTTGGAATAATCCCTTTAATATGAAACGCTTTGTCAAACATTTTTCCAAAAACATCTAATGCTCCAATTAGGATCGTGGCTCCGCCTCCTAATACGACGAAGCCCATAATTGTCTTTAATGTTCCTGAAACAGTATCAGCAAAACTTTTCTTTTGTAAGAGCAAACCACACATCGCAAATATTCCAACGAGTATTGCTGGTTGCCCTAAAATATCTTTCATGATTACTTCAAACATAGCACTGCTCCCCCTTCAGCTTTTCATCGCTGCTTTGTTCTTACATAAGATGTTTTTGCAATGCTTCTTTAATTTCATTTTGATCTAAAATATTTGTTAAGCCAGCCACCGTGCGAACACCATCTTCAAGGTTACAAATGATGTCCTTTGCGCCTAAATATAAATCTGCCTGTTCTGATTTACTCGAAGCTAAATCCGTATGAGAAACCTCCGCTTCTAAACCTAGCTCACCTAAAATCTTTTTCACATTCATTTCCACAATAAAGCTACTTCCTAAACCATTTCCACAAACAACTAATACTTTTTTCATTTTTATTTCCCCCTTAATTGGAATATTGATTTATCATTTCTAGCATTTTTTCTTTTGAATTTGAATGAATTAGCATTTCTATATTCTCTGTTTGAGATAGCATATCGCTTAATTGTGCTAAAGCCTTTAAATGTGTTTCATTATCAATAGCCGCAAGAACAATAACGAGATTAACCGAGTGTTCTTGTTTCTCTGAAAATAAAACCCCTTCTTTTAATTGCAATAAACTCATGCCAAGTTTTTTCACTCCTGTTTCCGGACGAGCATGTGGGATTGCAATTTTAGGTGCAATAACAATGTAAGGTCCTAACTCTATTACAATTTCGATCATCGCCTGAATATACTTTTCTGAGATACATCCTTTTTTTAATAATGGTTCAGATGCAACAGTAATTGCCTCTTCCCAAGAATCTACTCGATCCTGAAATTGAATATGGTCTTCGACTAGTAGTTCGTTTAACATAGGCTTGTATTTCTCCTCCTTGCTTATGTGTACTGGGCCACTTATATATTCTCTTAACTCTTGTTTTAGAGAATGTTCATCTATAATGTGTGAATGCTTTTTAATGATTTGCATGAGTGTATCAACTGAATCTTTTTGATCCTCACCATATAAAACTGCATTCACCTTGCGAAGTAAAGATGCTTTTTCAGAGTCTGTCAATATAGGATTGACCATAAAAATTGGTTTTGTGCTTTTTTCTAATTCTGTTGTTGTAATAATGCAGTCAACTTCAAAAGAATTCGATTCATACTCCCGCTTTGATACCGCTTTTAAAATATCAATACTTGAAAAGAGTTGTTCTAATTGATATTGAAGCATTCTTGATGTACCAATTCCATTTGGACAAACGAGCAATGCCGTTTTTCTAGGATTGGGAACGATTCCTTCTTTCCTCATCCAAGCACCAAAATGCATCGTAATATAAGCAATTTCATCTTCTGAAATTTGTTTCCCCACATACTCTTCGAAATGACAAACAACTTTCTTTGTTAGTACATACACTTCTTCATATGTTTGCTGAATGATCTGCAATAACGGGTTCTCTATTTCAATACCATATCTCACTCGATAGAACGCTGGTTTCATGTGCAAATATAAATCTGAGGTTAATCCTATTAAATCGGTAAACATCACACAGGCATAATATTGAAAATCCTTTATCATGTAATCTACAATCTTTCGAATACCTGTTGGATCATGTACTTCATAATCGTGCTGCTGAGCATTTACTTTTGCACCTAACAAATGAGTCGTAATATAGTAAATTTCATCCTTGGGAAGCTTTACATTCAATACTGTTTCAAACTGTTTTCCAATGTATTTAGCAGCTTCGAAATGTTTTATGTTTTGAAGAACATCTTTTTCTACATCATCCATTTCAACACATTGGCCTTTTGCAATTCGATTTCGAAACAAGTACATGTAAACGCTTAAATTTTCAAGTACCTCATCCGTATATTGAACACCAAGAAACACTTCACATTCAGAAAGGATTTTGCTAATAAGCAAAATTTCCTCTTGCTCTTCTCCTTCCTTGTTGATTTCCTCACGATTCACAATTCGTTTTACTTGTGACATTAAATGCTCCCATCCGTGCTTAGCGATAAGCTGTGAAAGATAAAAAGTTAAAAGATTGCGTTTTCCTTGCTCCGTTCCCTCAATGAAATAACCATGTTTACGATCAAATTGTATAGACAGCTCAAATTTCATAAGTTCTTGTTTTAATTTTTTTAAATCAGCCAGTGTTGTATTACGACTTACTTGTACTGCATCCATTAAGTCTTCCAACAAAAGCCGTTTTTCTCTCGTTAATAAATGGAGAGCCAGCCATAATTTTCGCTCATGAGGTGAATATTCATATTGAAAAGCTGTAAAACCATGCCACTTTTCAATAACCTCTTGTTTTGTATCATCATCTAAACAATATCCTAAAGATCGAATATTTTGGATTGGTTGTAATTGTTCTGCAATTAGCCAATCGTCTACTTTTTTGACATCATAATAAATCGTTCGTTTTGACACTTGTAAAACTTCTGTTAACTGTTCTACAGAAATATAAGTATCAGCTTGAATTACTTGCTGTAAAATTGCAGTACTGCGATGATCTAGCATCATATATGACTACACCCTTTCTATACTTGTTTCCTTATTATACTGCAAGTATAGATACTAACTTTGCAAAATTAAATTGTTTGAATCACTTTCTACTTTTATAGTATCTTTTATTTCTCATAAAATTAAGTCCAAATTATCGTTTATACATTGTGCAATGATTGTACTCTTTAAATAATTTTTTTATCTTATACTAATACAGTATGTGAAATTTTAATATATCCTCATAAGCTCTATCATTACTAACCTTTATGCAAAAAACCTCTCGCTTTTATACGAGAGGTTTTTTGTTACATTTTAAATTTTAAACGAATTGCTAATAAAACTAAGACACCACCGAGTAGCGGAAGCCAATTTGTAGAATGGCCGGTTGCTGGTAATTCATTGTTTGGTTTAGTATCTTTCGATTGATCCGTTTTACCTGGATCTACTGGATCTGTCGGTTAATGTCTCTCTTATACAAACTATAACCTTATTTCCAAATAGACATCTGCACTTATAGTTTCTTTATAAAAAAACACCCTCATAAAGGATAATTTACCTCATGAGGGTGTAACATAATATTTATCTAAAAGCTTAACATACACCTTTAACCTTCTTGTGTCGTTTTCACTTTCGTTTTATTTTTATCACGGTGATTGTAATTATATTTTGAACGATCTACCGGTTCAAACCCTTCTGGTGTGTAGAAACGTAATAAATCTCCATTTACTACTTGATCAGAAAATTGGAGTTTTTGTTGTACCATTTGTTCGTTTTGTTTTATCTCATCTGTTTTTTCAACTGCATTACCTGTGTTTGTATCGTAATATTTCCCGTTAATTGCAGTAACAGTTGGGCTTACATAGTTTCCGTTACGGAATGCAACAACTTGCTTATGCTCTGGTGATAATAGATCTGTACCAAATTGAATATAATTTTTTGTATCCGTACCAAGTAAATGTAACAGCGTTGGAAGTACATCAATTTCTCCACCATATTGATGTTGCACGCCTCCTTGTACACCAGGAACACGAACAATTAACGGTACACGTTGTAATTGTGCATTTTCAAATGAGTTAATTTCTTTTCCCATTACTTGTGACATCGCCGCATTATGGTTATCCGAAATGCCATAATGATCACCATACATAACAATAATTGAATTGTCGTATAAACCAGATTGCTTTAAGTAATCAATAAAACCTTTAACGGATTCATCTAAATAACGTGCCGTTTGGAAATACGTATCTACAGATGAATCACCTGTTTTAGCTGGTTCAATCGTAGCTTCCTGCTTATCAATCGGATAAGGGAAGTGATTCGACAATGTAATAAATTTCGTATAAAACGGCTGCTTTAACGTTTGTAACAATGGAATCGATTCATTAAAGAATGGTTTATCTTTCAAACCATAATTTACAACATCATGGTCATTCATATCATAGTACGTTGCATCAAAGAATTTATTAAATCCAAAAGATTTATAAACATCATCACGGTTCCAAAATGTTTTATAGTTACCATGGAATACTGCAGATGTGTATCCTTGTTGACCTAAAATAGCCGGTGCAGCTTGATACGTATTATGAGATTTTGTTGTAAATACAGATCCTTGAGGTAATCCAAATATAGAGTTCTCTAACATAAACTCTGCATCAGATGTTTTACCTTGTCCTGTTTGATGAAAGAAATTATCAAAGTACAATGTATTTGCATCTTTCGTAAATGAATTTAAAAATGGCGTCACTTCTTGCCCGTTTAATTTGTAATTAATCAGGAAGTTTTGGAACGATTCTAAGTGAATATAGATAACGTTCATCCCTTTTCCTTTTCCAAAGTAATCTTGGTTAGGACTTGCATAGTTCGATGTAATATAGTTTCGTACACCTGTCATACTATCTCCATCAGCTAATGCTCGTTCCGTAGATGCTTTCATACTTTGGATTCCATCATAGATTGTATAGTTATATGCACCTAAATATTTCACAATATAATTTCGATCAAATGTTCTTGTTAATAATTCAGGACGATCAGATTCTGCTAAACCTAAGTTGACACTGAAGATTAAAATCGCAGCTATAAACACCAGAGAAAGTTTATGCTTTGCTACACGAATTGGTGCTGGGTTTGCGAATTTTGTTATCACTAACACAGTTAGAATGATTGTATCTAAGAAATATAACGAATCATATACATGTATTAATGCAAGAATACTTCCACCTAAGTCCCCAAAGTTACTTGTTTGGGTCAATGTTGGGAACGTAATAAAATCGCTGAAAAAGCGATAATACACAACATTTGCGTATAATAAACAGGTCATCAACAAGTTAATAATAATTAACCAAATGTAAGATCTTCTACCTTTCGCAAATAACGCTAACCCTAAAAATAACACTGCAGAACTTAACGGATTTATAAACAATAAGAATTTTTGCATAGTGTTGGCGATACCTAAGTTAAACTCTGTCACATAGGCCGCATACGTTTTTAACTAAAATAGAACAACCGCAAAAACGAAGAAAGCAAAATGATTGCTTAACATACGCTGGCTCTTCATTAATAATTTTTTCATCTCTCCACCTCTTTTAATCATCCAAAGCTTATTCATTATAAGTCTATCTTTTTTTATTTTTATACAATTACAACTTTCTCCTTACAAACCTCTCTCTTTTCATCTCATGAAGAACATTAGTAATTATACGTTCAGACGTTTATTTATTCAACAATTTTCTTACCACACATTTTTACTTATTTATATATATAATCAAATACATTTGTAACATTCTTTCCCTGTGCTTATTTTAAATTTGTAAAAAAATGCTGCCCGTGTAGCAGGACAAAACTACTATAAACCTTTGTACTCTATTCCGCAAACAATCTTATTTCCAAAATTACCAATTTGATTTGATACTACTAATTTATTCATATTAATAAGTGCCCTTAATTGTTGACTTTTTGTTATTCCTAATATTTCTATACGTTTAGTAATACCTGTATTATTTAATAAAAATAATAGGATACTTCTTATTGCTGTTCATAGGGACCAGGCAGCAATCAAATTGATACTAATAACCTTGATAAACGAATAAAAAGAAAAAGCGTGTGTTTTGAAAAAAGATTGATCAAAACACACGCTTAACATATTCAATTGGATTATACTTTTATAAAAAAGTTTGATCATTTTTTGTAGTTCTTGTTCAACTAACGCACCCGTTAGTTGAAATAAATTTAAATGTAGAAATTCTATCGTTCATACATTTCTTTTATGGAAACTCCATCTAACATAACATCAAAAGTAATTATTACAGGACCTTCTGGTGGATTATGAGGACCTGTATATGTATCATATTTTACTTTCACGTTAAAATGATATTGATCCGCCCCACTAGTTAATCGTTTAACTTCTAGTATTTCGGCATTCCACAATCCATAACTTCGATCAGGAAATTTTTCTTTAATGGCTTTAGATGCATAAGGATTTAATAATACCAAAAATGCATCATAAAAAGAAGTATGAAAATGAACCTTATCTTCTTGTTTTTCTGTACTATTTTCGGCTTTAACTTGAAACGTTCCAATAAAACCAATAAGGCAAATAATTAAAAATAGACTAACTAACAAATGCTTCATTTCCACTATCTCCTATTTTCCAATAGCTTGTGCACATTTAAGGGTACCAATGTATTAATTCAACTAACTTGTCCCTTTAGTGCAATAAGAAAAGCAAAATTTTTTATAAATTATCAAACTTTATTTAATGTCTACACCATCCAACACATGGGATAAAATGAACCTTTGATCAGTGAGAGGGTTTTCATCCCCCACCTAACTTTTTAGCTTCCTGCTGAACTTTGAGGTGGAGGCATTACTGCCCGCCGCAAATAGCGGAATAAATCAAAACCCTCGCTCTTATAATAAGAGCGAGGGTTTCATGTTTACAGATTATTTTCCTGCGTTGTACATTGCTTCTACTTGCTTTTGAAGCTCTTCGTTTTCTAAGAACTCATCATACGTTGCTTCTTTATCAACGATACCATTTGGTGTTACTTCAATGATACGGTTTGCAATTGTTTGTACGAACTGATGGTCATGAGATGTGAATAGTAATGTACCTTTAAATGCGATTAAACCGTTGTTTAATGCAGTAATAGACTCAAGGTCTAAATGGTTTGTTGGATCGTCAAGAGTTAATACATTCGCTCCGCTTAACATCATTTTAGAAAGCATACAACGAACTTTTTCTCCTCCAGACAATACAGAAACGTTTTTCTTTACTTCTTCACCAGAGAAGAGCATGCGGCCTAAGAAACCACGTAAGAAACTTTCTGATTCATCTTGTGGAGAGAATTGACGTAACCATTCCACTAAGTTAAAGTCACTATTCTCAAAGAACTCAGAGTTATCTCTTGGGAAATGCGCTTGAGATGTTGTAACACCCCATTTGAACGAACCGCTATCTGGCTCCATTTCACCCATTAAGATTTTAAATAATGTTGTCATTGCAATATCATTACGTCCGATAAATGCAACTTTATCACCTTTATTTAAAGTGAAGTAAACATTGTCTAATATTTTTTCACCATCAATTGTTTTTGAAAGACCTTCTACTGTTAATAAATCATTACCTACTTCACGCTCTGGTGTAAATCCAACGAATGGATAACGACGAGAAGACGGTCTAATGTCATCTAATGTAATTTTATCTAATAATTTTTTACGAGAAGTCGCTTGCTTCGCTTTCGATGCGTTCGAACTAAAGCGTGCAATAAAGTTTTGCAACTCTTTTACTTTCTCTTCTTTTTTCTTATTTGAATCTTGTGTTAGCTTTAATGCTAATTGGCTAGACTCATACCAGAAATCATAGTTACCAACATAAAGTTGAATTTTACCGAAATCAAGATCCGCCATGTGCGTACACACTTTGTTTAAGAAGTGACGGTCATGGGATACAACGATAACTGTATTTTCAAAGTTCATTAAGAAGTTTTCTAACCATTGGATTGCTTTTAAGTCCAAGTGGTTGGTAGGCTCATCTAATAATAGAATGTCAGGCTGACCAAATAAAGCTTGTGCAAGTAATACTTTTACTTTCTCTGCCCCTGTTAACTCAGACATTTTTTTATCATGAATGTCTTCACCAATACCTAACCCTTTTAAAAGAATTGCAGCTTCAGACTCAGCTTCCCAACCGTTTAGCTCAGCGAACTCACCTTCAAGCTCTGCTGCACGCATACCGTCTTCATCACTGAAATCTTCTTTCATGTAAATTGCGTTCTTCTCTTGCATTACTTCATATAAACGTGTGTGTCCCATCATAACTGTTTCTAACGCTGGGAACTCTTCGTATTCGAAGTGATTCTGTTTTAATACTGCTAAACGTTCACCTGGCGTAATGTGTACATCACCTGATGATGCATCAATTTCTCCAGATAAAATCTTTAGAAATGTAGATTTACCCGCACCGTTTGCTCCGATTAAACCGTAGCAGTTACCTGGCGTGAATTTTATATTAACATCTTCAAATAATTTGCGGTCCGCAAAACGCAAACTAACGTTACTTACTGTAATCATGTGGTTCCTCCAATTTCAATACTTTTATATACATACTTCACTTACTATAACATATTTAGCCAGTTAAAGGTATATCTTATCATCTTTGTATTTCAGCAACAAAATAAAAAGCACTTTTCTAAATCGTGCTTTTTAGCTTTATATTTAAAGTGCGTGTTCAAAAAGGAGGATACGGAGTGTAGTTGAAACTACATGAGTACCGGACTTTTTGAACATCCTCTTAAAAGAAATCATAAATAAATGGTTGTTGCAATGGAACTAGACTCTCAAACTCTTTTACTTCTTCCTCTGTTCCTGAAAGAAAACCAATTTCATAGAGCTCGGTTGGTCGTTTATAACCAAATAGCGTCGCTGATAAAGCATTAATATTTAACTGAATCCCTTTATTTTGTAGCTTTTCTGCTTCTTCATTACGAACAATATCAACTTTTTTATTTTTTAATACGACCGTCACATTATTCCACGAAGCAAATGAATCTGAAATATGTAACACTACATCATTTTGTTGATTTCCCCAAACAAATGCATACTGCTTAAAAAATTGCTCCACATCCACAATTCGAACCATAAAATATGGTATGACTTCAGCCTTAACTCGCGGCTCCTGCAAAGTATAAAGTAACGGTTCTTTTTCATGTGTAATGAGTTTGATCTCTTTAATCATCGAGTCATGCTGACAAATAAAATTCCATAATCCGTTTCTCGCTTCATTATTTAATGGAATAAATTCTTCTATTTTCATTTTCGAATCTTTTATTTCATATAACATATACCCGGTTAGGTCATTTTCTTCGTTATAATAAACCGCTGCAGTTAGATCGTGATAAATCGACTGGATCCACCAATCTCGGCTTCTGACTAACATGCCAGCAAAACGTTTTGCAAATTGTTCATATAATCCTTCAATTTCTTCTATATGTGAATCTTTATTGTAGCGCTTTACTGTTCCTTTAACATGCTTATGCACAACTAAATCTGTTTTTGTCAGCGAACAGATTAGACGATTCGCAAAAAGTTCCCACCCATACTTTCGATAAAATGAAACTGCGAATGGATGCAGCATTGATACACTATATCCATCTTTCTTCATCGTTTCTAACCCATGTTTTAATAGCTCTTTTACATATCCACTTCTTCTATATTCTGGATATGTCGCTACACCGGCAATTCCACCCATTTTCAATGTTTCATCACCTATATTTATTTCTAGCGGAAGGAGGTGTAGTTTTGCTGCAAGTTGCTCCCCTTCCATAATTCCAAATAATTGATGATGTTCTTTCATAAGTGTAAGACGGTTTTCAAGTTGATCTTCTGGTACTTTATATTGAAAGGCATATTCCGATAATGCTATTGCTTCTCGATATTGGTTTTCTGTTAGTTGAATTACTTTCATTTTTTATTCTCTCCCCTTAATGAAATAAACATTAAACTACACAATCCAAGCACCTCTTGTAACTTAATATGAATTCCACCTTTCCCTCGCCTATCCCTTCTTTATATATACAATTTTTACTTAGCTTGTATTTGACACTATATACATAACTTTCATTTTTTAAAAGTTATGAGCACAACGCAAAAAGGGATTGAATGAATTGTCCCCAATCCTTAATCCCCTTTACTTTACATTTAGTTCTAGCATCTCTCATTCATTTATTGCAATTTTTCAAGTTCCTCAAAAAACGTCGGATACGACACCTCAACAGCTCCAGCATCTTCAATGACAGTCTCACCGTCAGCTATTGCTCCAGCTATCGCCAGCATCATACCGATTCGGTGATCACCATGACTATTTACACTGTTTCCTTTTAATGAAGGCTTCCCATAAATAATCATTCCATCTTCTGTCGCTTCAATACGTGCTCCTAGTTTTGTTAATTCTGCGACGACTGTATCAATTCGGTTTGTTTCTTTCACTTTTAGCTCATGAGCATCTTTTATAACTGTTACTCCTTCTGCTTGCGTTGCTGCAAGAGCGATGATCGGAATTTCATCAATGAGGCGTGGAATTATATCACCACCGATTTCGATTCCTTGTAGTGATGATGTTTCAATCGTAATGTTCGCAGCAGGTTCTGCAGCATCCTGATTAATAGGTGTTATCTCTAGGTTAGCACCCATTTTTGTAAGAACATCAATAATCCCTGTCCGTGTTGGATTGATTCCAACATTTTGTAATACGAGTTTACTGTTTGGGATAATCGCCCCAGCTACTAGGAAAAATGCCGCTGAAGAAACATCTCCAGGTACTTGTATATGAGTTCCGGTTAGCGTTTGTCCGCCTTCGATTGCAACTGTTGTTACCTCACGGTTTACTTTCACTCCAAATGCACCAAGCATTCTCTCTGTATGGTCTCTCGAAATATGCGGTTCTGTAACAGTTGTTACACCTTGTGCAGTAAGTCCTGCTAACAATATAGCTGATTTCACTTGTGCACTAGCTACAGGTGAAATATAGTCAATGGCCTGTAAATTTCCGCTCCTAATTGTAAGTGGTGTAAACGTTCCATCCTCTCTTCCATCAATCATTGCTCCCATAAGCTGAAGTGGCTTTGTCACACGTTTCATTGGTCTTTTCCCAATTGAAGAATCTCCTTGTAAGCACGAATGGAAAGATGTATTCGCAAGTATCCCAAGCATTAATCGTATTGTTGTACCTGAATTTCCGACATCTAAAACGCACTTTGGTTCTTGCAGTCCTTCTAATCCCTTTCCAATTACTACTACTTCATCACCACTTTGTGAAATTTCTACTCCCATTTCTTTGAAACAAGCGATTGTACTTAAACAATCTGCACCAGGTAAAAAACCTTTGATTGTCGTTCTTCCTTGTGCGATTGCCCCAAACATCACTGCCCGGTGTGAAATTGACTTGTCGCCTGGAATTGTAATTGTTCCTTGTAATCCATCTTTTACTTTTCGTATCGTTTCTGTATTCACAGTTACACCTTCTCCCTGTTACATTGTTTCATATGTTTGATACTGTGCTTTTTGTAATGATTTCGTTCCCTTCGTACGATCTTCTGCTGTTTGAAAACTAATGCGCAACACACCAAGTAATCCTTCTCGTGCTTCGATAATTTGTAAGTTTGTAATACTAATTTCTTCTTGTGCTAAGATACTTGTAATATGAGCTAACGCCCCTACTTTATCTAGGACATCAACGTATAAGTCATGATAAGCTGGAATCGCACCACTTTTACGAACGGGTAAAGAATCACGATATTCTTTCGCATTCGCAAAGTAGTCGTGTAATGAGTCAGCATCTCCGTCAGCAACCGTCTGATGCAGTTCTTTCATTTCAACAATCCAGTCTTCTAATAGTTCTAACAAATGATTTCGATTTTGTTTTACAATGTCACTCCACATTTTCGGGCTACTCGATGCAATGCGCGTAATATCTTTAAATCCCCCTGCGGCAAGCATATGAATAAGCGGATTATCACCCGCACATTTTTCAACTTGCTTCACTAATCCTGCGGCAATTAAGTGTGGGAAATGACTGACAATACCCGTTACATAATCATGTTCTTCCGTATTTAATACAAGAAAATGCGAACGTGTTCCTTTTAGCCATTCCTTTAGTTCTTCTACTCTTTCAATTGGTACATGGCTCATAGGTGTTAAAATGTAATATGCATTTTCAAATAAATGAGCTTTCGCACTTTCAACACCTGTTTTATGAGAACCTGCCATCGGATGCCCACCAATAAACGCAACGCCACTCGGAAACAACAATTCCGCCTCATTCATAATTTTCCCTTTTGTGCTCCCCACATCTGTAACGATGACATCTTCACGTAACTTATATGAAGCAAGTTTTCGTAATAACTTTGTTGTTTCTTCAACAGGAGATGCAAAAATGATTAGATGTGCCTCTTCACAAGCTGTCTTTAAGTCCAGCGCAATTTCATCAATTACCTGTAACCGTTTCGCTCGTTCCACTTGTTCTATATGAATATCATAGCCAGTAATGGTAACGTCATGTTCTCGCTTAATAGATAGAGCAAGCGAACCACCGATTAATCCAGTACCAATTAATACAACTTTTTTACACATGTGCCTCATCTCGAAACCTGTTTCTTCTATTAGTAAAGTGTTGTTTTAACACTGAAATCACTCCTTCATTTTGCTCACTTGTACCAATTGTGATGCGAACACCGTTCGGAAATGGACGAATGATATATCCTGCATGTGCACAAGCCTCATAAATTTCTTGTGCATCGTCTACTGGTAAAAAGATAAAGTTCGTTTGAGATGGATAAAAAGGAATCTCATTCTCTTTACAAAAACGTTCATACTGCTCTAAACCTTCTCGATTTGCGCGAACAATCTTTTGTAAAAATTGGTCATCCTTCCATGCAGTTCCTGCTGCTTTTTGTGCAAGTGATGAAACATTAAACGGCAGACGAACAACATTTAATTTCTCGATTATTTCTTCATTTCCAATTGCATAACCAACCCGGAATGACGCTAACCCATAGGCTTTAGAAAATGTTCGTAATATAAGAAGATTTTTATGTTTCTTCAACAGTGGAATCGTATCCGGAAAATCACGCGCTGTGACATATTCGTAGTACGCTTCATCGATTACAACGAATGTTCCCTCGTTGATTCCCTTCATAAATTCACTTAATTTTCGCTCATTCACATATGTGCCTGTCGGATTATTCGGGTTACAAATCCAAACGATTTTTGTTTTTTCATCTATAGCTACAGTAATATCCTCTAAGTCATATACTCCGTTTTGCAGTGCAACTTCCTTCACTTCGCATCCTTCAATAATCGCGTGATGACGATATTGCGGGAATGTTTCCCTAGCCGCAACAATATTATCTCCTTGGCAAAGCATCGTACGGCTAATAGTTTGAATCACTTCATCCAATCCGCTACCACATAAGATCTGCTCTTTCTTAATATGTAGTTTTTCAGCAATGGTTTGGCGCAATTCAACTGCGGACCCATCTGGATATAAAGAAGGATTATTCCACGCTTCTTGTAAACCTTCCATAACAAGCGGCGAGCAGCCAAATGGATTTTCATTTGATGCTAATTTTACAAATGAATGGGCACCGTATGCTTCTTGCATTTGTTTTGCTGATTTACCTGGTTTATATGGCTGCAGTGCCTTTAATTGGTCTTTTACTTTCATTGATATCCATCCTTTATTTAAAATTCTTTCGCATACTTGTTATGCTGAGCAATATTTTGTGAGAGCAATTCCATACGATCTTTTCCAAATTGCTCTACTAACGCATCTGCAAGCTCCCAAGCAACAACAGCTTCCGCAACAACACTTGCTGCTGGTACTGCACAGCTATCAGAGCGTTCAATACTCGCTTGGAAAGCTTCTTTCGTCTCGATATCAACACTTGCAAGCGGTTTATACAATGTAGGAATTGGCTTCATAACCCCCCGTACAACAATTGGCATTCCTGTTGTCATACCACCTTCTAATCCACCTGCATTATTTGTTCTTCTTGTATAACCTGTTTCCTCGTCCCACAATATTTCATCATGTACGGCACTTCCAGGTTGTCTCGCCGCCTCAAATCCAATCCCAATTTCAGCACCTTTAAAAGCATTAATACTCATGATAGCTGACACAAGCTTAGCATCTAATTTACGGTCATAATGAACATAACTTCCAACACCGATTGGCATTCCTTCGGCGATTACTTCCACAATACCACCAATTGAATCCCCGTTACTTTTTGCAGTATCAATTGCATCCATCATCGCTTGCTCTATCTTTTTATCTAAGCATCTTACTGGTGAATTTTCTGAGATTGATTGCACTTCTTGCAAAGGTATATTGTTTATAACATTTGCTTTTATACCACCAATTTCAAGTACATGACCGGCAATATGAACACCTAATTCTTTTAAAATTTGTTTTGCAACTGCACCTGCCGCTACCCTCACTGTCGTTTCTCTAGCAGAAGAACGCTCCAATACATTACGTATATCACGATGCCCATATTTAATCGCACCATTTAAATCTGCATGTCCAGGGCGCGGTTTTGTAATTGTTCGTTTCATTTCTTTACTTTCTTGCTCTGAAATGGGTTCAGCTCCCATCACTTTTGTCCAATGTTTGAAATCGTCATTTTTGACAATTAATGTAATCGGCGAACCAAGTGTAACGCCATGACGTACTCCGCTTACAATTTCCACTGTATCGGTTTCAATTTGCATACGTCTCCCGCGACCATGCCCTTTTTGTCTTCTTAATAATTCTGTATTGATTTGTTCTGCTTTTAAAGATAAGCCTGCAGGTACACCTTCTAAAATAACTGTTAATTGTGGACCATGTGATTCTCCAGCTGTTATATATCTCATTTTCGTTACCCCTTTATGATTTTTATATACAAAAAGTCCCTACTGATGCATTCAGTAGGGACGATTGTGATCGCGGTACCACCCTAGTTGTAAACGATTTCTGTCTACCTCTTTTTCTTTCTAACGATCTATTAGACCGTCTTTCCCTTCATAAAGACCGTTGCCTTTACTACGAAAAAGATGCTCTAGGGTTGTAATTCATGCTTATCTTTGTACTGATTCACACCATCCATCAGCTCTCTATAACAGGAAGATAAGTACTACTGAATCCCTTTCCACGCCTATTGAATATTAAATTAGGATAATTTATTTTTGAAACCTTTTAGCTCTTCCATGAATCTGTGGAATTCTGGAATATCCATTTGCTGTGCGGAATCGGATAATGCAACCGCTGGATCTGGATGTACTTCTGCCATTACCGCATCTGCTCCGATTGCAAGTGCCGCTTTCGCCGTTGGTAATAATAAATCTCTGCGTCCTGTTGAATGCGTTACATCAACAATAACTGGTAAATGTGTTTCTTTCTTTAAAATTGGTACAGCAGAAATATCTAACGTATTACGCGTTGCTCTCTCGTATGTGCGAATGCCGCGTTCACATAATATAATTTGATCATTTCCTTGTGCAATAATGTATTCTGCTGCATTTATGAATTCATCAATCGTTGCTGCTAAACCACGTTTTAATAACACAGGTTTATTCACTTTACCAACCGCTCTTAATAAATCGAAGTTTTGCATATTACGAGCTCCAACTTGAATCACATCAACGTAATCAAGAGCCATTTCTACATCATTTGGATTTAAAATTTCACTGATAATTGCTAAATCGAACTCATCGGCTACTTGGCGTAAAATTTGTAATCCTTCTACACCTAAACCTTGGAAATCATAAGGTGATGTTCTCGGTTTGAAAGCACCGCCGCGCATTAATTTTAAGCCTTGCTTTTTCATCGCCTGAGCTACTTGGCGAACTTGGTCTAGACTTTCAACTGCACAAGGTCCCATGATGAATGTTTGTGTTCCATTTCCTAACAATTCACCTTTTACATCAACAATTGTATTTTCTTGTTTCTTTTTACGAGAAACAAGTAACGCTTTACGGTTATCATCTTCTTGCAGTTCCAAGCTCGCTTGGAAAATTGTTTTGAAGATATGCTGCACAGTTGATGTTTCGAATGGTCCTTCATTATGTTCTGCAATCATATTCAGTACTTCACGCTCACGCACAGGATCAAAACGTTTTGTACCTTGCATTTGCTTCTGTTCCCCAATTTTTTGAACAATTCTGCCTCGTTCGTTCAACAGTTGTAATAACTGTAAATTGATTTCATCCACCTGTTTACGTAATTGTTCTAATTCATGATTTGCCATTTTAAAAATCCTCCTTTTAATGTGTAAAAAATATGATAAGAGAATGAAAATTCCCTATTTTCTGAATTGACGTTTTACAAAAAATCAATATGAGAACGATACCGCTATTAAGTGTACAAAAAATCCCTACTGATGCACTCAGTAGGGACGATATTTATCGCGGTACCACCCTAATTGTAGACGAACTCATCTACCTCTCTTCACTGTTAACGATCATTCGACCGTCTTTCCCTTCATAAAGACCATAGTCTTTACTACGAAAAAGATGCTCCAGGACTGTAATTCACATTTGTCTATGTACTGATTCGCACCAACCATCAGTTCTCTGTTACAGGGAAACAAATACTACTTCTTTTCCTTTCATTGCATACCATATTTAATTTTCGAATTGGACCGCAAATATACAAAAAGTCCCTACTGATTCACTCAGTAGGGACGATATTTATCGCGGTACCACCCTAGTTGTAGACTGATTCGTCTACCTCTCTTCACTGTTAACGATCAATTGACCGTCTTTTTCCTCATAAAGAATTCATCATCTCTAATCCGAAAAAGATGCTCCAGGACTGTAATTCATGTTTATCCCTGTACTGATTCGCACCAACCATCAGCTCTCTGTTACAGTAAAATAAGCACTACTGTGATCCCTTCATCACTTTTAATTTATTCACATGTTTGTGTGATTTAAGTAAGTATGCTTCGTATTATAGAATGCTTCTTTAAAGACTGTCAATACCTTTTTATTTATTTTTCGATTTTTTCCACTCTTGTCCTGTTTTTTATACATGACAAATTCATTAATCAATCTTATAAATTCGTCATAATAATCCCAATACGAATCATTTCATTTTGAATGGCTACTAACAAGTTTTCATCTGCTTTATTCTCTGTTAACAATTGTTTTATCTCTACAATTTCATTTTCAAAAGAGCTTGCATCTTGAAGGTTTTGTAATACCATAAATAAAACTTTCGCATATGCTTCTACATCACGCTTCATATTCTCTCTCTTTGCAAGAATAGCCGAAAATAATTGTTTTGTTTCTTCCTGTTCGTAAAGTTTTGAAGCTTCCGGAAAACAAGTAAGAATCGCTTGCAGTCCTCTTTCTGCAACTTCATCCATACATAATACAAACCGTAAAAACATGACGTACTCTCTACCTGTTATGACGCTCATTTTTGGACGTTCCATTAAAAATCCAGCTAACCAAGCTTCCCAAAATTTTTGCTGTTCTCTCACACTTAATGTGTTCACGTAATAACATAGGTGCTCCATAAATTGGATTTTATCATTTTCTTTTTCCTGAATAAAAAGTGGATATAACCAGTCGGTACGCTGCTCCCAATACAATACACATTTAATAAAAACAAAGCTCAGCCACTTTAAAAACACTTCTTTTGTATGTGGATTTAACAAATACAAATGTTCAACTGCATACTTAATATATCGCTTCATCTCTGTAAATAAAGGTAAATTAATTTGTGTGTACCCAAGCCCTGCCCATGCATATTTCATTTCTTCCGTTTGTTGTTTCAAATCCAAGTAAGGAAGAAGGTGCTTACGACACCACTGCTTTTCAATATGATATAAAAAGGTTACATCCGCTGTTAATCTAGCAAACATTAAATTTGTACTTTGAGATGATGTTCGCATTTGTTCTTCGAATAAAAATAAATATTCATGAATATTCCGATCGTATAAGTGATCATACGCTAATAGTTTTAATAACACCGATGTCATTTTTCCAACTGGGTGCTGGATGGATTCATTATAAAAGTCCTGTTCTGCAATCTTTCTTTTCGCATCGCCTTTCATGACATGTGGAAAGAAAGAAAAAGAAAAACGTTTCACAGCGCGAATACTATCCTCTTGAAACTCTTCTAACCGATTGCTAATTTCATATAAAAAACCGCTAATTAACCAATGATACGATGTATTTCGCACAAATTGTTGCAGAATTGGCATGATTTTTTGTAACTGCTCATTCGTAAGCCTCCGATTATTTCGCCATTCTCGTATACATACAAACCATACTTCCTTACTTACATTACTCTCCGCTACAAGCTGATAGGCAAGCGAAATACTCCATTCCGTATTCAATTTACAGGCCTTTGATAACATTTCTAAAAAATGACGCTGTTCAAACATACCGTCATGAGAAAAGAGAAGGACTTGTTTCACAATTTCTTTCTCTTTCAATTGCAATAATCCATCCGCAGTTACATTGCATGTAATACTTTGCACTGCTGTCTCTTCTTGTTGATTGGCGTACCGATCAGAAGAATAATGAGGGTGAGTTTGTTTCATAACTTTATATGCTTGTTTTGTACAAACACTGTCTGGATCACAATGATATAGCCAATCCATTACATTACACGCATCAACAGCCCTTTTTTGAGTAAGTTGTTCCATAACCACTTTTACAATTTCTTGTTTTGTTATTTCTGAAGCAAGTGCATAATGCATCTTTAAAAACTGGAATACCTCATGCTTGTATGAAATATGAAAAAGCAATTTTTGTTGTAGCAACCATTTTATTTTTTCATTTACCGCTATAAAAGAATTTTTACTCATCGCATAAATAGCAAGTCGTTTTTGTAATATACTATCCACTTCCAACATTTGCGAGATATAATAACTTGCTTTCTGTTCATTCTGTTCACAAAAATATGTTAGACAATCTTTCACAATTCGAATTAAAAATGTAAAATCCTTCGGCTGCAAATCATGCTCTGAAAATTCTACCGTATTGTACAAAGCACCATCTTTCTTATGCAAAGCTCGCTGTCTTAACGCTAACATTTGTAGCTTTTCTAATCCCATTACCATAATAGGATCGGCAAAATAGGATATGTACGGCTTCATTTTTCCATCCCAAATCCGTTGGATATATGAAAAAACGGGGACAGGTAAACGGCTTGTTTCTTCTAATTCAATTGAATCCTGCATATCATTTTCCCATCTTCTCACCCGTTTTAATTTGATCTTCCCATCTAAAATAAACGTCAGTAATAAGACACTAATTTCTTTATGTTCAGGAAAAGAACATTTCTGTAACAAGTATGAAACCTGTTCAATAGAAATGCTATTTTTTTTTGCTGTCTCTAGCAAAAGTAATGTCCATTTTGCGAATAATAAAGGTTCAATCGGCTCTTTCGTTGCGGTCAAATATGTACAAATTGTCCTCCATAACAGAGAAGATATTTTCGATTGATTATTATAAATAAGCTGAAATAATTCTTTTTGATGACTAAAAAGAAATTGCCGTACAAGCCATTCTGCAAGTAATTCATCCTCTTCCTGATATGTAGATGAAGCCAAAAATAAATTTTGAAGTTCCCCTTCTTTTTCGAGCCATTCTACCCATTCATAATCTGCGGCAAATTCAATAAAATAGCGCAGTGTTTCAATTTTTTTAACCGATTGTTTGATATATGATAGTTGTTCTTGTTCAACAGAAGGTGGGACTGTTACAATATCACGAATCCGCATTCGTTTTGTAATATAATTATCTCCCATTAACTCAGCCCACCGTTTGACTGCTTTTACAAGCGATTGATGGTTATTCATTTTGTTCGGATAAACAATAGGTCTTACTCCTAAATGCTCCCAATGATATGTATTTTCCCCTTGTGCAACAAAAGCATAACGTCTCGTGCTTGGTGGTAAACCTGTCGCTAAATATTTCATTACTGGGTCATTATGACTGTATCCGATAAATAAAACGGTATAGTTTGAAAATAAATCAACTAAAAAACGTCTCGCCCAACCTTCTGTTAAGTAAGCCCTTCCAAAGTCACCATCCGTTAATATTAAGTTCTCCTTTTCTTGCTCTACATTGCCATGTATGTATGCCAAACCTTTAAATGCTCTCCCTGTAGGAAGTGCAGGTGCGTAATATATATTAATATCTCGATCCATTTCCCCAATAACAGTTGTAAAATGCTGATCGAAGTTTGTTGTAACGATACGAACATCTATATCATTTGAAAAAAGCCGAGGAATCGCATAGTGTAATGGATTCGGCTTAGAATTTTTCAAATCGACAAGGTCTTGTGCTACTTGGTGTACATCTTTTGTCTTGGCAACTTTTCCAAGATAATAATCATGCGGTTCTGTTATTTCACGTTTTTCCACATATACAGCTTCCGCAATTTCATCAACTAAATCATCAAAATTTGGTAAGTTTGATTTGCCTTTCATAGAAACCCCTGCTCCGACAAATAATACAAGCTTCCCTTGCTCAAGATTATCAAATAGTTCATCTGGAATTTCTACTTCTGAAGTAATCCACATCCGTATCCCTCCTTACCTAAAAATGTTAAACACTCTCATTTTACTATAACATTTTTTGCCTATTTTTTTAATATTTTGACAAGATGTGGAACATGAAAAAATTTTATCCCGTTATTCGCGGGCAGTAATACCCCATCTCAAAATTCAGCGAAAAGCAAAAACTGCCCGTAAAAGCCCCGATTGGTGAGGGCTAATAATCAGTGGGGGATGAAGAAAATCCCCATTGATTACAGTTTCATTTTATTTGAATGACCTCTTAATCATATACAAATTGATATGAAACGTATGAATTTCTTGTTTTTTACCAAAGCTATGTAGAAAAGAGAGGTGTACACGTTGAGAAACATTACAGTGTTACTTATTAAATTCATTTCTTGCATCATTGCTTTTGCTATCGGACTGGATTTATTTTTTGATGCGACGATTGTTGATGTTGTTTCCTTCAGTCTTTTCGTAACAATCGTTTCTTTCATGTTTGTTGATAAAATTATATTAGAGCGCATTGGAAACAATGGTGCCATAATGACCGATTTCTTACTTACGTATTTAAGTGTATGGATTTTCGGAAATATTTTATTAGACAATTATATGCAGATTGCATGGGGCAGTATCCTTTCTGCTAGCATCTTTACGCTTTCTGAAGTATTTGTTCATCGATTCTCTAAAACTCATGAACAAAATAGAAATGAAAGAATTAATATGAATGGCCGATTCGCATATGGAACAGAATTTGCTGAAGAACAAAATATTTTGGATAAAGACAAGAAAAAATAAGAAAAGAAGGACGTCCTCCTGTTACGAATGACGTCCTCCTTTTATTATTTTCTCGATAATTTTAAACCTTTTTTATAATATTCCATCATCATTTCTTTGGGTACCATGCTACCACCAGTAGCCCAAATAATATGTGTAGCATTGCTTAATTCCCCCTCTAAATTACAATTATATAAATAGTTAATTCCTTCTTTATATAATTTAGTTGGACCTATCATACCTGCTAATGCAGAAGGTTCTAAATATATGTCCTCCGTATCAGCTAGTTCCTTTAGTAACTTATACAACTCCTCATCGCTAACCGTATAAGATCCACTTAAGAAAGGTTCCATGATTTTACCAACAAATCCGGAAGGTCTTCCCACAGCAAGACCATCTGCGTCTGTTACATTATCAATACCGCAATCTTGTACAGAAATTTTATCATGAAGTTCCGTCATTAAACCAAGCAACATACATGGAGAGTGAGTAGGTTCTGCAAAGAAAATGTGTACATGATCTTGATATAATAATTTCAAACCAAATGCTACCCCACCTGGACCACCACCTACTCCACATGGAAGATAAACAAATAAAGGATGGTCTTCATCTATTGTTACTTGTAACTCTTCTAATTGTTTTTTCAATCGTGAAGCTACCACTGCATATCCTAAAAATAGATGGTGCGAATTCTCATCATCAATGAAATAGCACATAGGATCCCCTTCTGCTTGCCTTCTTCCTTCCTCTACTGCCTTACTATAATCCGCTTCATATTCAATAACTGTGACATTTTTACTTCGAAGTAACTCTTTTTTCCACTGTTTTGCGTCAGCAGACATATGAACAGTCACATTAAATCCTAACTTTGCACTCATGATGCCAATACTAAGCCCTAAATTCCCCGTTGAACCTACTGCAATTGAATATTGTGAAAAGAAAGTGCGAAACTCCTCACTATCTAAAATCGAATAATCATCTTGTTCAGTTAATAAATGCTGTTTAAGAGCTAAATCTTCTGCATGTTTAAGAACTTCATAAACTCCACCTCTTGCTTTAATAGACCCTGAAATCGGAAGGTGACTATCACATTTTAGCAATAATTCACCTAATATATGTTGTTCGTACTCTTGTTCTAAATGTTGTTTCATAGAAGGAATTGTTACTAAAGGAGATTCAATGATTCCATTCATGTCTTTTGTTTCAGAGAAAACATTCGCGATATATGGAGCAAAACGTTCTAATCTCTCCTCAGCGTCCTTTACATCCTCTTTAGTAAGCGGAGACTTTTTAATTCCTATTTCAAACCCTTCTTTATTAGGATTGATCCAAAACACCTCATCCATCACCATGAGTTTTTTTAGTAAAGGGTGTTTCTCTTTTAATATTTGTATAGCTTTGCTGTCAACCTTATTCATTTATATAGTCCCCCTTCTTCATTCTTACTAATGCATGTTATCATTTTAAAATTTAATTTTATTTATTATAATTAAATTGAGTTTAACACACGAAACACAATTATTAAATATATATTAATTTAATTTAATTAAATTAAACTCTATAATGATTCATTTAAAAGGAGAATAAACATGAACGATATAAATGTCGGCCAAAAAATAGCAGCATATCGAAAAGACCAAGGCTTGAGTAGTCGAGAACTAGCTACATTAGTCAATGTAACCCCTTCAATGTTAAGTCAAATTGAAAAAGGATCAGCAAACCCATCCCTGCAAACTCTTAAATTAATATCTGTAGCATTAAATATTCCTATGTTTAATTTCTTCTTGGAAGATACAAGTGCACAAAGTTTAGTTGTAAGGGCTGACCAACGAAAAAAAATCAACTTTCCTGAAAGTGAAAATTTATCATACGAATTATTATCTCCCGATTTAACTGGATCCCTTGAACTGGCCCTTATGACTTTATCGCCTCAGTCTTCTTCTTCCGAAAAATTAATGGCGCATAAAGGGGAGGAGATATCATTTGTTTTAGAGGGAACTGTTACTCTATATTTGAACCACGAGATATTAACTTTACATAAAGGTGATAGTGTGAAAATCCCTTCTTATATGAAGCATAAATGGGAAAATCCATACAAAAAGAAGGCAGTAGTCATCTTTGCAATAACCCCTCCTACTTTTTAATTCTTTATCAATTGAGTTTATTTTATTTCTAATTTAGTTGGCATATGAAAAGGTATTATGTTAATGCGTAAATTATTATAGATATAAGGGCCACTGTAAATTTTTATACAAAAAATTCTTTTATATGTAGAAATAAGCGATCTTTTCTAGGAGTTTCTCCTAGAAAAGATCGCTTACATTTCGTCAAAACATACTCAGAACTATTTATTACCACTAACTGCTGTAAAATTGAATATTCATCTATCCAAGAATTAATTACTTTCCCCTTCAGTACAGTCTTACATATGTAGCATTTCTAATTTAGCCTTAAATCTTTTAAATCTACTATATCCGCAAACGAACCTAATACTTTATTATGGTGTAGAACAATCTGTTCTGCACCTAATTGTTCGGAATCAAACGTACTATGCGCATCACGAATAAGCGTCGTTTTATAGCCTTCACTAAAAGCTCTACGTACAGTTGTATCTACACAATATTCTGTTTGTAACCCGCAAATAATAAGTTGTTCAATCTCTTCTTTTTGCAGCACTTCACGAAGATTTGTTTCATAAAAAGAATCCGGTGTTTCCTTTTCAACAATGACCTCGTTTGATACTGGAGCGATTTTAGAATGAATGTGCCATCCACTTTCTCCTTTTTCTAATGGATGTCCTTTTGGTCCATTATGTTGCACGTAAATAACTGGTATATTATGAGAACGACATTGATCAATTACATCACTCAACTTTTCTAGCAATTCTTTACCATGATGTACAGGAACCCCTACTGTATACATTCCTTCTTGCACATCTATTACTATAAGCGCTTTTTTCATCATATATAACTCCCTTCCCTTATATAAAAATATACACATTCATCATAGCATAGAACTTCAATATGGTTCTTCATCATTCACCGCTCCAGTTACCTCTTCTATAAGTGTTACTTTATAACCTTTTTCAAAAGCTGTAATGCTTGTAAATAAACAATAGCGCTCTGTGGTGAATTTCCAATACCTAGTTATCGAATACACCAAAAAAAAGAGAATCAATTTGATCCTCTTTTTTTAGCTATGGAGTGACTATTCAGTGATAAAAATAAAGATGTTATAGAGGGTGTGTGCAATGCATTATATAAATTGTATCAATTTTACTTTTATCACCTTTGTTTTCTTGGGATGATTTTATTGTACGGTCATTATCTGGAGCTACAATGGAGATTATGTAAAGTTTTTGTGGAGATTTTTATAATTATTTTACCATTAACAATTTTGCATCTAATAAAGTAAGAATTATGTTTGTATCCTATCTCTTAAATCTGGAGCTGGTATGAAATAAATATAGTTTTCCTATGAAGTCTCTTTATGGTTTCTATGTATTATATCGAATGCTTCTCCACATAAACTACAGATAACACGGTTATAATGCTACAAGAGGTGATACAATGAGGAACTATCATATTCTTGTAGTAGAAGATGACGAAGAAATTCAAGAATTAATTAAACAGTTTTTAATGACACAAAACTATATTGTTGAAATTGCATCAGATGGATTAGAAGGAATGAAACAATTTAATAAGCAATCCTTTGATTTAATTCTTTTGGATGTGATGATGCCAAACCTTAACGGATTTGAAGTTGCCAAAATGATTCGAAATCAGTCAAATATACCAATTATTATGCTAACTGCGTTAGAAGAAGAACAAGATCAAATGAAAGGCTTTGATCTTGGAATCGATGATTATATTACGAAACCTTTTTCTTTCCATGTTCTGATTAGACGAGTCGAAGCTGTCCTTAGAAGGAGTTATGACCAAAGTACAACGAATCACGTGATTTTCAAAGAATTGCATGTAGATTATGATGCATATAAAGTATATGTACATGACATTGAAATTCCGTTGACTACAAAAGAGTTTGAGATTCTACAACTATTACTTCAGAATGAGAAAAAAGTGCTCCCACGAGAAAGTATAGTGGAAAAAGCTTGGGGGTACGAATATTGTGGGGAAACACGAATTATAGATACACATATTAAAAATATACGCAAAAAATTAGGTATCCCCTACATTAAAACCGTAAAGGGCATTGGGTATAAACTCGATGAATAATATATTGGAAATCATGGGCATAAAGCGTATTACTTATAAACTTTTTCTTGTTACATCCGTTATTTTGCTAGCCTTTGCAGTCCTAATTTATTTAACGTTGTACTTCTTTCTCCCTACATTTTATGAACAGTATAAAACAGATCAGATTCAAACAGGAATAGAAGAAATAATTGATAAATCTAAGGATCTTACGTTTCAAAATGCAATACCCCTTTTTGATGAATACACACAAAAAAATAACGCAATGATCTATCTTCAAAATAATGAAGGAACAATTATTTATTCTCCTTCTTTCTCTTTTATTCAAGGAAATACCCAAGCAAAATTATTTGCTAAAACAACACCCTTAGGGAATTCAGATAACCTGCGCAAATCATATGATATTCAATTCCAAGATGTTACCCTAACGCTCGTAGTGTCCGCGACATTTCAACCTATTGATGAAGCCACGCAGGTCTTGGTGCGTTTCATTCCCTATATTAGTATCATTGTAATTGTTATTGGTGTAGGAAGTGCTTATTTATATTCGAGGTTCATTACAAAACCACTCATTTATATTAATGAGGGAGCACAAAAGATGGCAAACTTGGATTTTTCCGAAAAAATTGAGGTTCGTTCTATGGACGAATTAGGAGAACTATCCAATAGCTTGAATGATATGTCAATTAATTTACAACAAACTATGCTTGATTTACAAAAAGCGAATCAGCAATTAAAAAGCGATATCGAAAAAGAAAGAGAATTAGAAACAAAACGCAGGGAATTTTTTGCAATTGTAGCACATGAATTAAAGACTCCTCTCACTGTTATGAAAGGATACTTAGAAGGGATGATATATAATATTGGCCCGTATCAAAATCGCGATCAATACTTAAAGAAAAATCACCAAATTATTGAAAGTATGGAACAACTAGTTCGTGAGATTTTAAGCATGTCAAAATTAGAACAACATACCTTTAAACTGCAATTGGAAGAAGTAAATCTTTCGGAATTAATTAATACAATCACAAAAGATCTCGGATTTTTTGCTTCTCAAAAAGACATTCAAATGATAAAACAAATTGATTCTGACCTCTTTGTTTATACAGATCGTATTCTTTTAGAAAAAGCTTGTAAAAACATTATTCATAATGCGATTATGTATTCACCGCATGGCGAGGAAGTATATATAAAGCTAACTCAGAATTCAAAACAAAACCACATCCAAATGCAAGTCATCAATACAGGTGTAAAAATTAAAGAAGAAGATATACAACATATCTTCGAACCATTTTATCGAATCGAAAAATCACGAAATCGAAATACTGGCGGGAGTGGATTAGGGTTATATATTGTACAGCAAATTTTCGAAGCCCTTTTTATCATGTATTCTATGAAAAATACAGAACAAGGAGTGCAATTTTTAGTTACCATTCCATTATCCATAAAGTAAACAACAAAAGAGTCTCAATCTCATTTCATCCTATAGAAATGAGATTGAGACTTTTATTTGTTTTTCAATAAATTTACATATTCATAAACACTCAAAATTAAACATAAGTGATGTCATGCCTATTCTTGGCATAACTTCATTTATGTTTAACTCTCATCTTTGAATCTAATCCTAAATTGTTCATATACTCAGAAAGGAACAAAAAAGAGAAAGGGAATATTTATAAGGACCAAAGTAAACGATTAAGTAACAACAGTACATAACAAAAAAAGATTCTATATTTTAAAATATAGAATCTTCAAGCATGTATTATTTATAACTTATGCTCATTCATTGGGAACTTCATTACATTTACCTTCTTATTTTTTATTTAACAGTAGTACCGAAACAAGTTTTACGTTTTTAGTATTCATTTTCCTTATAACTCTTTGATTACTAAATTTCTTTTTTCGAGATACACCGCTTTATCTGATTGTTTCGCCACCTCTTGTGAATGAGTGACTACAATGATACATTTATTTTCTGTATGAGCAAGCTCTTTAAATAACTCGATAATTTCCATGGAAGTTTCTTGATCTAGATTCCCAGTTAGTTCATCCGCAATTAATAAATCTACATTACAAGATAATGCACGAGCAATCGCCACACGCTGTTGCTGACCACCACTAAGCTGTAATACCTTTCTTTTTGCTTCTACTTCTGTCAGCCCTACCTTACCTAATAACTCAAGCGCTCTTTCTTTTTTGTTTTTCACATTGACCCCTGTAATCTCCATTGCGGTGACTACATTTTGAAGAGCGGTCATATACGTAATGAGATTATATGATTGAAAGATAATCGAAACATGTTGGTTTCGATAAGTATCCAAGCCTATCTTCCGTATATCTCTTCCTTTGTATAATACATACCCACCTCTTGGGATATCTAATCCACTTGCTAAACTAAGTGCAGTTGTTTTTCCTGATCCCGATGGTCCTAAAATGGTATAAAAATGTCCTTTTTGAAATGAAAAGTTCACATTATCTAATATGGTAATTTTTTTATTATTACTTTGATAATGGTAATTCAGATTTTTGAACTGTAAAATAGTGTCCATATGTATCCCCCTATTCATCTTTTAATAAAATTTCTTTTGGATTCAATCGAAGAATCGATAATGCTGGAAGAATTGTTGATAAGATTGCGATTCCTAAACCTAATCCTCCTAAATTCAGCACATCTTGAGATGTTACGCTTACATCAATATTATCAATAGGATCCACATCTTGATCTTGATCATTATTCATCCCAAACATCGCAATTGATCCTCCTCGATTATTTGCTTCCTGCTGTTGTCGCTCTTCAGAAGAAGTAACTTCTTTCTGTAATAAACTGTCTCCCATTTTTTGAGATACTGTTCCACCTGTAAATATAGAAATGCCAAATGCTAAAACAGCTATACATAATACTTCTACTAAGAGTTGTCCTATTAATTTCCCTTTTTTCTCACCAATCGCCAGTAAGATTCCTAATTCCCTCCGTCGTTCTTTTATGGTCAACATAATGATCAGACCTAAGATAATGGATCCTGTAATTGAGACTAGGTATACAATCCATTTCGAAGTGGATGCTATATTCTCAATAGGACCTACCATTTTTTGATATAATGCATCATGCGCATCTAGTTTAAATAGATCAAAGTCAATACCTGTTTTCTTTCCCTCTGCTTTAAAAGCATCGATATGATCTGGATCCTTTAAGTAGTAAATGGCTTGATCAATTGGTGTGCCCTTCATATCTTCATTTTCTGAAAATCCTTTCAATGATTCGTACGAAACATATACTTTATTAGATAGATGCATCATCGGCGGTGCCGTTTCCTCAATGCTATTCACATCGGATCTTTTGTAAATCCCTATGATTTCCAATTCTATTACCGATATTTCATCTGATGTTTTGATCTTTAACTTATCACCAACTTGTAGATTGTTATGTTCGGCTAACTGTTCTTCAACTAGGGCCACTTTCTTATTTTTATCTTCTGCTGTTATTGGACGTCCCTTACTAACTTTATACGTTCCTTCTTTAAATTCTTTCAATAGATCAGAAGTTCTCACGCCTTCAATGGATGTATTTGGCATTTTCCTTTGACTTCCATCTACGGATCCAATCATCGCGTTTCCCTCTTTATCATTATTAATAGGTGTATAGCCATCTGCTAAACCCATATCATTTTTTATATAGTTGAAATCTTTTACATATGATGATTTAGCTAACTTATCTGCTTCTTCTGTAGAAATTTCTGGTCGTTGTATTCTTTCATTTGGACGTTCTTCCCTCTGTTTTAATGCGTATTGTTGAAATTTATCTCCATCTAATCCTAGGGTCACGTCAACTCCTAATTTTTTTCTAGCGAGATCATTCGCTGTTTTTGATACATTTTGTATTGCGAATCCTGCTAATACTAAATTAGTAACAACTACAAAAACAGTGAATAAGATAAGAGATTTTCCCTTTCTTGCTTGTACACTTAAAAATGCGCGTTTGATAAAATTCATTTTTATAACCTCCTTGATATCTCTAATTTATAGGACTCATCTGGAGTCTATATGGAGATATCGAGGAGTTTATCTAGAGATATAGAGGAGTTTATCTGGAGAGGTTTTATGTTGTAGTGTTTATTCTTACTATAGTTATTTAAAGATAATAGCCTAGTTACGAAAAAGAACCGAATATTGTCCGGTTCAATTCAATCATTATTTTATAAAACATATTTTTGTCATTGTGAAACACATCCTTTATTCATGGATATTCTCAGTGTACACAACAACAGTATTCTTTGAACCAAAACCATTATCATCTTATAACCCCAATATTTTGGATTTTTATATCTGTAGTAATATGTATATCAGATTTAGATAAAACCTTTACCCAATCTTTTTTTGTCGTTTCCCACTCTTTATATTGATATGCTTTGGCATACATACTTAAACCTAACGGGTCTAGTTCATGCTTTTGCATTTTATTAATAATATTCATTAATTGTTTATTCACTTGTTCTTTTATTTGATGTTCTAATTTTATAGTTTCTTGTTGTTGTTTATTAACAGTCATACTAGATTTAGCATGGGTCCTTTCAATAATGGATAAATCCATGCCTATATCTATATCAAAGTGGAATTTCCCACCTTTATAAGCAACATTGATTTTTCTTTTTGCATTTTCTACTAATGCGGTGACAATTTGATGTTGGTGATTTTTAGAACGATTGAGAGTTATATGAAATATCATACGTCCACGATTGTTCTTGTTATTTAAGAGATTATATAAAGGAACATCTTTCCCGGCCATATGTGTTACATATCTTCCTTTATTATTTAAAAATCCAATGCCTTCTACTCGAATTTTATCTTTTTCTCTTTTAATTAAAGGCATAGTTTGGGTCATTCCTTCTTCATTTTGTTGCCTATTTAATTCTTGAATGCTTGTAGAAACAGTTCTGTTATCATGAATAGAGGAATGTATTAACTTTTTTATATGCATAGGAAGAGAATCACTCTCTTTTACTTTTAAATTAAATATTTCTTTTATTGTCCCATTCACTAATAATATTTGTATATTTGAAGAACTATATGGATCCCGTAAAAGCGGATCAAGTTCATTCACCCAATGATTTTTTTGGGCTAAATTTTTACCCACTAACAGCACTTCCGCTTTTGCTGAAGTCAACAAACCAGTAGTTTTTACATCCATTTTTGAAAACCCACTATACATAGAGGGGGCTTCAACTAATTCCTCTGTAGTATTTTTTCCGTTTTTAGTTTTAAAGAGAGCCGTACTCGTGCCCACAATTAGATTTCCTTCAGGTGCTTTATCAACACCGATTAACAAAATTAAAGAAACATTTTCTAATATCACACGCCCATTACATCCAGAAAGAAAGATAAAACATGTTGATATGATTATATATACCTGTTTTTTTATCATTGGTGTTTCCTCCTGATATGCATGTTGGAGATATGTACATATATATACAACAGTATTGGAATTATTATAAAGAAAATAAGGTTTAATTTATCCGTAAATTCATATACATATATAAATTGATTTGAATTTAATCTAAGGAAAAAGAATATAGAAATGATTATTAGAATGAAACTGATTAGGACTTTGTTATAATGAATTTTTTTAGAAATAGCTGTAACGGAATACGTAGCAAAATATAAATAAGGGATAAATGTAGTAGAAAATACTAATAAATAATAAGAAGTGTAAATGATTTCGAATCTTTCTAAAAATGCAAACCGAATACCTTTCAATAAATAAAACACAGGCCAAATAAGGGTATGCATTCCCTCTGGGCTAAAATGTAAAAAGCATAGAATGGTTACATATAGCATCAATAGCATTGTTAATGTATTCGCTATAATAATTCCTGTAACTGCCTTTTCTTTTTTTTGTAAAAAAGGGTACAAAAAATATGCTATTTCCAACCCGGCATAGGGCGTAATCATTTCTTTTACCCCCTGCAAAACCGGAAACCATCCATGTTTTATTACTGGGAGCAGGTGAAGAGGATAATAACCACTTTTTAACGATAACAAAAGAATTGCAGGTAACATCAAGGTACATAAAAACACAAATTCATTATATCTTGCAATTGCTTGTATGCCATCTCTAGCTAAAATATAAAAGGGAATGATCAACAATATAATAATTTGATAAGAGGGCATGGATGGAAAAATCCATACTTTTACCATATCAATTACTTTTAGTAAAGTATTAACCCCTGCAAAAGCTAAATAAAAACTATATAAGAGTATCATAAGTTTACCTAGCCACTTACCAAAACATTGAATCATTAAATCAAAAAAATTCATGTTTGGATTTTTATTCATAGTGAAAATAATAAGAACTCCAACTATATTTGTAACTATCCACCCTAAAACAATAGAAATCCAACCATCTGTACCAGCAGTAGCTACAACAGTATTAGGCAGTACTAATAGACCAGATGCAGTTTGTATGGAATGAATAAATAAAATATATTGTATAAGTGTTAATCTTGCCATTTTAGGATTGTTCATTAGAATCACCTTTGTTAGATTGTAGGTTTTTCTTTTTCTTTTGTTTTGGATTAGATGCCGATGGACGAGTTGTAAGTAATGGAGTTGGAAAATGAACAAATGCGTTTTTTAAATCCTTTAGTCGGAATGGAGATAGAGGGACGCCATATGGTGTACCAAACGATTTTATCGTAACAATATGTGCGATTAATATCATTGTTCCACTCACAATACCTACAATTCCATAAACATAAGCTAACAGCATCATGGGAAAACGAATGAGACGAATACAACTAGATAAGTCATGATTTGGAACAATAAAAGACGCAATGGCAGTAATAGAAACGATTATCACCATAATATTACTCACAATGCCTGCCTGAACAGCCGCTTGACCAATTACAATACCACCCACAATGCCAATGGTTTGTCCGATAGGCTGTGGTAAGCGTACTCCAGCTTCACGCAGCATTTCTAGAGTGATTTCCATAATTAACGCTTCTATCATAGGAGAAAAAGGTACCCTAACTCTCGATTTTGCGATAGATATATATAAATCTAATGGTATAATTTCAAAATGAAAAGAAACGATAGCAATGTATACGGCTGGTAAAAAAATTGCAATAAAGAAACCTAAAAATCGCAGTAAACGTATGAAAGAGGCAATACTCCAATTAACATTATAATCATCAGGTGTTTGAAAGAACCCTATTAAATTCACAGGAATCACCATTGCAATTGGAGATCGATCAATTAAGATTGCAACTTTCCCATCAAGGATATGATTTGCAATTGCATCTGGACGTTCACTTAATAAACTTTGTGGAAATGGTGTAAAAAGACGATCATTAATGTAATGAGAAAGCTCCCCTATACTAAGAACCGTATCTGTTTGAATTTCTTGTATTCTTGTTTCTGCTTCTTGAATAACAGTATCATTAGCTACGTCTCCTAAATAAATTAAATAGACAGGAATAGTTGCACGTTCTCCTACCAGTAATTTTTTAATTTTTAATTCTACAGAAGGGATATAGCGGCGAATCAATCCTATATTTTTGGAGGCATTTTCTATAAAACCATCATGTGATCCTGTAATAGCACCTTCTGAAACTGGTTCTTGTACTGCCCTTTCAGACCACCCTTTTGTATTAATAACAAGTGCACCTAGCTGTCCATCCATAAATAACACACTTTGTCCTTCTAACAGGCTATCTATAACTTCATTCCATGTAAAAACTTCTTTTGTATATGTCGCAATAATATTAGATTGAAATACCTTATCATCCTCATCTAACCTATGTAGTAATGGATAAATAACATTATCTTTTAATGCAATACCGTCTGTCAGTCCTTCGAAATAATATAATGTTATATGTGTTTCAGTTTTTAATTGTAACGGATGTTCAACTAAATCAGCACTTTGGTCAAATATTTGATTTATTATGTGCTTAATATCAGGTAACTGTGTTGTAGAGATAGGACCATATTGTCTTTTTAATTTTTGAGCGTTTTGTTTAGACAATCTCATTATCTTCACCTGATCCTTCATATAATAAATTCCATAAAGTCCTTATAACTATCTGTAGTATTTTAATTTATTTTGTATATTATTCTAAAGATGTTTAATAAACGTGAATGACCTCTCCTTAATATCATAAAATTCAGTTATATTTTCCAGAATTAAAATGACCTAGGGTTTTTAGAACTTCCCCTGATATATCTACTCTTTCAAAAATAATAAAGAAAAACAGTTTTAGATAAGGTCCAAGAATTGTGTGGTACCCCTACAATGAAAAAAAACAACCAATATCGGCTGTTCTTTCCTTTTCTATATATATGATCTTACATATGTATCCTAGCATAACGATTTATCTTCTAGCTTCCAACTAAACCAACGCGCATGTCCATCTGTTTCCCCAACTGTTTCGTTATATTCTTTCCCGTTTATAAAGTAATCAAGATGAAGGTCTCTATCCCACATATTGTTATAGAGATGAAACACATCACGTGAATTGCCAATCTTCTTAACCTGCTCCACTAGTTCATGTTTTATATGTTCAGGTATTTGATTCGCTACATGTGTATGGAATATACAAATTACCGAGTCTTCCGGAATTTGTTCTACAATTTCTGAAAGAAGAGAGACCCCATCCCCTTCTATTAGTTTTACAGATTGCTCTTTTAAACAAGTAGCAGCATGATCAAACATTTCAAGTCTCTCTTTATGTTCAGGCCAAATGAGCGAACGTAACCATAAATAGTCTTCCGTATTAGATACATCATTTATATGTAAATCTAGTCCTATTCTTTCTGCTACAGGTGGACTATGTTGTAATAGAAATGGCTGATTCTCACCTTTTATTTCAGATTTCAAGTGAACACTAGAATTTTCATTTCCATACATTTCTTCTGTTCCATACGAATAACAATATTGATCCCATAACAGCTGTAAACCTGCACTTGTGCCAATTTCAATTAATGATAACGGCTTTTTCACCTGATTATACATATAACAAAAACTAGGATACAAATACGCACAACGTCTTACTTCATTCGTTTGTACCAACTTTGTTTTTAATATTAAAATAATCTCGTCTTTGTGCAATTCACAAAAATCTTTAAAGTGTTTAAAAGAATGTACCATATTTTTTTCAGGATTTGGGACGATACTAGCATAGTATTGTTTTAATACATGGTTATTTCCTTTCAGTAATAAATAGTGAACTGCCCCAAGTAACAAATTCGGAATGGGTTGTCCTGGCTGAGCATGTGAAGCTAGTGCAAGCAATTCACTGTCCTCAGAAATTTGTAATGATAAGTGCTCATATAAATCACTTGATCCTTTGCATTCTTTAACAGAAAAGTTCCTAAATAAGTTGGAAATTTGTTCTAAACTAAGCATTTATATCTCCTCCTAACCGTAAATAGAATCAATATTCAGAATTATTTTACCATGAAAATAATAACTTGTACATTTTTATACTCTTATTTCAATGTGTCAGTCGGTATTGTAAACCCATCTCATATACATATTTCTACTACATTAGGATCTTTTAGAATTGTTTGTGGAGTAGCAGTAAAAATAGCTTGCTTTATTGATGTAGGATTACCTAATGTAGTTTCAATACAAGAAATTTGTTTTCCGAATAATACAGAAAGATCTTTTTCTAATCCATTTTTGTTCGTTGTAATCACAAGTTTTTGCAGTTTTTCTATGTTCCCATCGTTATCTATTGCATCTAAGTTTGTTTGAAGTTCAATTCTAAAACCATACATTGTCGAAATAAACGTTCTTCTTTCTCCCTTACTAACTTTCCACAGCAACTTCTCCGCACGCTCACAAATTCTTTCACACTCTTCCGTTGATACGAGAAAACCAACATGATCAAATTTAATATGTTTTCCATAACCAAAAGTAATATTTATATTTCCTTTTCTAGCTTCAATAATCCGAAATACAATTTGTTTATGACGAAAATCATCCCATGTTAACGGAGGATTAAATGATTGAAATTCTCCGTCATACTTCCCGATTCTTTGAGAAATACGGAACCCACAACTTTTATAAAATCTTTCCTATACCTTCCACTTCAAGGGTCTGTAATATTTTCTCCCTACGTTCTTGAGAAAACATAATATCCACTTCTTCTCTTAACCTTCCATTTCATTCTTTCTTTTTCCTTTATTCAATTTCCCCATTCGTTTTTACTCATGTGTTTTATATTTTGTTTTTTCGTTCCAGTAAGTCCTACTTTACACAAAAAAGGTTCACCCTTATACAAAGGGTGAACCTTTCTCTTTATAGTAGCACGAAACAGCTATTGCATAATCAGTGAAAATTTCTTATAAAACAAAACACCTTCTCATTTATATCACCTGTTTACTTTAACTACATAGCATCACATAATAAAGCAGTGCTGCCGCTTCTTGCCGTTTTATCTGCTGTTTAGATAGGTAATCGGCTGAACCATCTTGGTTATACACAACTTCAGGACCAGTAAAATGATATGCTACAATATTTTTAACAGCCTCAATTGCCCAGTCATCCGTTTCTCCTTTTAAAGTTACTTCTTGTGTCGGAGGTGGCAATTGCACCGTTTTAATATAGCTCCAAGCAAGCCAAGCTGCTTCTTGCCTTGTAATTTCGCGATCTGGTGAAAAGTTTTCACCCTCTTTTTCTCTTAATACACCTAACTCATATAATTTTTGGATATGCGCTGCATACGGATGTCCTTCCACATCTGGGAAAACAGCAGGGTTTTTAGACGGTGGTGTAAAATATAATGTGTTTGATAACCAAGATGCAAATTCTCCACGTGTCATCGTGTCCTCTGGTACAAAGCTCTCGCCTTCCTTCGCTTGTAGAATATCCATGAGTTGCAAGGAATCAATATAAGGTGCATACGCATTATCAGTACCTACATCTTGAAATCGTTTCGGTTCCGATAGTTTCAATGCTGTACTAGAAGAATTCCAATAAATCATTTCTTTTATGGTTCCATCTTTATTCAATTTAAAAGCCATATATTGTCCCGTTTCATCTTGAAACAGTAATGGATCCAATTGTTTGAGTTTCTGTTTACCATTAAACTTATCACTTACTATTAATTTACCTTCACTTGCTTCTACTCTTGTAATAACATTTTTTATTCGCAAGTCACGATAGTATCCCTCAAACTTTTTCAATTCTTCTTTCGAAGGGTTTAAAACTTCTGGTTTCGGTGACGAGTCCGGAAAATAATGATTCATGAACTTTTTAAATAGTTGATCTCGAAACTGAGAAGAATTTGTATTGTATACAACAAAAACTCCTGTCTTTTGTTCAGGTATTAACCACATTAATGAAGAAAAACCTGGTATATCTCCACCTTTTCCAAACACATATTGCCCATTATGATTTTGAGGAGAGAAAAATTCAAAACCATACGCCATATTGGGATATTTGGGATGTACAGCATACCGAGTCTTATGCATTTCTTGAACAGATTCTTTCTTTAAAATCTGTTTATCATTTCGTTTTCCATCATTTAATTGTGCAATCATAAAATTTGCAACATCACTTCCAGTAGAAAACATACTACCTTGTGGCATATCTGTTGGTTTAATTTCATAAAAAGGAATAGCTTCTCCATTTTCCTTATAGCCAGTCGCAAGTTTTTTCTCAATAAAAGGAGTCATTACAAAGCTACTGTTTTGCATCTGTAGTGGGTTGAAAATATTTGCAGCCATATATTTATAGAATGGCATACCAGAAGTGTTTTGTACGATATATCCTTGGAGCATAGAAGCGAAGTTGTCATATGTGAAACTATCCCCTGGCTTGCGTACAACCGCAGGCATATTTTTCTCGACATAATCTTGTAGACGGGTATATTGATTAATATTCTCATGTATATCATCCGGTCTTGGATCAACATAATCAAATCCCGTTGTATGAGTTAACAAGTTCTCCATCGTAACTGGTTCACTAAAATTATTTTTATACGTAAGTCCTCCCAAATAATTCGTAATATCTGTGTGAAGATCAATCTTTCCTTGCTCCACCAGTTGCATAACTGCCGTAGCAGTAAATACTTTTGAAACCGAGGCTAGACGAAAAACTGTATTTGTTGCATCAACCGGTGTTTGCTTTTCTTTATCAGCATATCCATATCCTTTTTGCAATACTACCTTTCCATCTTTTACAACGACAAAAACAGCACCTGGAACATGTTGTTGATCCATTCCTTCCGAAACAATTTGATCAATAAATGTTTCAACTTCTTTCGGATTATTGGGTCCCAGCAAATTTTGATGGGCTGCTTCTACTGATGTCACACCCATACTAAAAAATAAAGAAGAGAAACTTATACATAAAATAATTAGAATCCCAAAATACTTTCTCCTACTCTCTATTCTTTTTTTCAATACAATTCCTCCTTTTATTTCTGAATGAATAGATTTCTTACTTCATTACGCTCCTTTCTTACTTTGTATTTTCTTATTCTAATTACACGAAACATCACCCATATATTACCATTAACTACTATCTATTACAAGGTACCTTTTATTAATTAAAATATACAAAAAAATAAGTCTCCCTTCCTATCTACTGTCCATATTAACAGTAAATGGAAAGGGAACTCTATTCTTTTTACTAAAAATTATATTTCTCAATATTCTCCTTCGTAAACACAACCCGTTCAGGCAATACAATAATGCCGTTGCCATCTGCTTCATAGTCATAACCTTGAATGGAGTTTGGCTCTACCTTCACTTTCCCAATTCCCGGTACTTCGAAGCTATCTCCCACTTTCAATTTCTTTCCTTTGACGACCATTTCATTTGCAACATATGTTGCAAGTGCTCCCTGTTGTTTTACATCCCACAACCCAAATTGCTGCACTGTTCCGCGTTTTACATAATCACGCATGACGTTAGGTGTTGAGAATCCGGTAACAACGACTTTTTTATCCATTTTTAAATTTTCTGCTGCTTGTGCCATAGCTGGAAGTGCCGTTGCATCCGGGCAAATAATAGCATTAATATCTGGGTACGTTTTCAAAATACTTTCTCCTACTGCCAATGATTTTTGTGCATTATTTTCTCCATACTGAGTTGTAAGTATTTCCCAGTTCGGATATTTTTCTTTAATAATCTCTTTTGCTTTTGTTACCCATTGATTTTGATCTGTTACGGTTGGACTAGAATAAAAGAATGCTACCTTTCCTTTATCACCAATTTGTGAGGAAGTCATTTGAATTAATAGATTGGCAAGTTGTTCTGGAGTTCCTTGACTAATATAAAAAGAGCGGTCTTTTGGATTCACATCGGAATCCCATGTTAAAACGGTCATCCCTTTTTTCTTTGCTCGTTGCAATGATTGCGAAAGCCCATCAACAGAAGTTGATGAAACCATGAGTGCATCATAGTTTTGGTTAATAAAGTTGTTAATATATTTTACTTGGCCTGATACACTTGCTTCAGATGGACCATCATACTTCACATTTACACCAAGTTTATCTCCCATTTCTTTTGCTCCTTCACCACCTGATGTAAAGAAGCCAACACCTGTTAATTTAGGAATGAATGCAAACTTTACGTCTTTGGTTTTTTTCTTATCTGATTTTTGGCTAGAACATGCGATAAGTCCAATCATACAAATTATGATCACGATAAAGATACCTAATTTTCTTTTCATGATACTTCCTCCTTTTGCAATCTCCATTTTCTTTTCCTGAAAATATGTTGTAAATTGGAGTGCCTGATCATAACAGAAAGGATTAAAATAATACCGATAACGACATTGGACTGCTCATTTGTTAACCCTGACATTTGCAAACCATACTGCATGATTCCGATAAAGATACTTGCAAGAACTGTACCAAGTATGCTTCCTTTTCCACCAGTAATGAGAGCTCCGCCTAATACTACTGCTGTAATAACTGGTAAAATCGCTTCATTACCTAAATCTGCACGGGCTGAACCAAAATATGCTGTAAGGAATGTCCCCCCTAATCCACCTCCTAACCCAGAGAGTATGTACGCCAAAATTATAACTTTTTTCGTTTGAATACCTGAGTACTTTGCAGCCTTTTCATTCACACCTGTCAGCACGACGTAACGTCCATATTTCGTTCGGTGCAGTAAAATTGAAAACAATACTGTCAAAAGTAAGAGTAACCAGAGTAAATTAGGGATTGTAAGGAAAGTACCGTTTGCAAGCTGTACAAATGAATCTGGTAATCCACTAATTCCCTCATATCCAGTTGCATCAGATCCCCCTGAAATGACAAGAGCAATCCCTGAATATAAAAACATGGTTCCAAGCGTGACAACGAGTGGTTCCACGTCCGTCATTTTAATAATGATTCCGTTTATTAATCCTGCTAAGGCACTTATAAGAAGAGCGATGATTACTGATAAAATCATCGGTGTTCCATTCATCCAAAGTACACCAATAACAATAGAGGTAAGCCCCATAACAGCTCCGACTGATACGTCAATTCCACCGGTTACAATTACAAGTGTCATTGGAATTGCTGCAATTGTAATAAAAATAAAATCATTCATGCTAAATAACAGATTTCCTATATGCAGAAAATCAGCATTTACCAAACTAAACAGAGTAAACTCTAATAATAACAAGAGCAGTAGCACACCTTCCCACCTCAGAATTCCACGTGCATATTTCATGGATTCACCCCTCTCTCTTTTAAGTGTTCTTTCAGCTTCCATTTTTGCAAAGTGCTATCTAATATAATAATAAGTAAGAGCAAAAAGCCTGAAATTGCACTGTTCCAAAACGCAGGTACTTTCAAAAAGACGAGTGAACTACTAATTACTTCTAAAAACACTGCACCTAGAGCCGCTCCAAACACAGAACCTGTTCCACCTTTTAAATGAATTCCACCGAGCACAGCCGCAGCAATTACTTGTAATTCAATCCCCGTTCCCGTTTGATTCGGAACAAATCCAATATTCATCACAAATAGGCATCCGGCAATCGCTGCACTTATCCCTGAAATCATAAACGCACAGATTTTCACGATATCTACCGGAATACCAATAAGACGTGCACCGTCTTCATTATCTCCAACCGCATAGAAATATCTCCCGAATGAAACTCGTGTTAAAAACACATAAGAAATGAATAAGATTCCAAAAACAGTCCAAACAGTGACTGGAATCCCTAACCATGTTAGGGAAGACATTTTTTTATAATAGTTCGGAATATCTTCAATCCATTTCCCGCCTGTGTATATCAACATAAGTCCCCGAATAATTCCTAGCATGCCAAGTGTCATAATAATTGCGGGCACACGACATTTTGTCACTCCAATTCCATTGATGATCCCAATGACAGTACCTAGCAATAACGTAACAATTATCCCAGTAGCTACGTTATTCCCATTCGTTAAAAGCATCCCGCAAACAGCAGCACTTAAGCCCATAATAGATCCAACTGATACATCAATATTTTTGGTGAATAATACAAAAGATTGACCGATTGCCAGAATAACTAAAATAAGGCTAGATTTAATGATAAGGGATAGGGTATCAAATTGAACGAAATCATGATTGATTAAGCCTACGAATACAAAATAAAGTAGTAACAAACAAATAATAGACGTTTCACGCATCCTTATGGCATATGTAACATATTTCATTTATCTATACCCTCCCCAGCGCCGTAGGCAAGACGGGTAATTTGATCTAATGAAATGGCTTCTCCTTCTAACTGAGACAATAGCTCACCGCTTCTCATTACATATACACGGTTCGCTAACTGTATTATTTCTTCTGCATCCGAAGAGATTAAAAGAATTGCAAGACCAGCTCGTTTTAGTTCTTCAATTGCCGCATATACTTCTAATCGTGCCTTTGCATCAATACCACGTGTTGGTTCATCCAGAATAATCACTCTTGGTTCACACGCCAAATATTTTCCTAACACAACCTTTTGTTGGTTTCCTCCTGATAAAGATGCCATTTCTTCATTTGTATCGTTTACTACAATCCGGAATTTTTGTATATACGATTCCGTTAAAGCGCTTTCTTTTTTAGGGTTTAAAAAGAAGGAACTTAAGCGATATAAACAAACCGATGTTATATTTTGTTGTACAGACGCAATCGAAAAAATTCCGTTTCCTGCTCGATCCTCAGGAACATAGACGATTCCGGCATCTAATCGTCTTTTTGTAGACCAATTTGTAATCGGTCTCCCCTCCAATAAAACACCCCCATTTGTTACTGGAATCATGCCATACAGAACCTCTGCTAATTCTGTTCTACCTGATCCAACAACACCAGCAATTCCTACAATATCTCCGGCATTTACTTGAAGTGAAACATTGTGAAAAGCATAGCTAGATAAATCTTTCACCTCTAATACTTGTTTGGATGGTTTCGTATCCGTGTATGATTTCTCTTGATTTTCTACTGGTTTATAACCTTTTGGCAATAGTCCGGCTACTAACATGTCGTACGTATAGCTTGATACATGACCTTGACTAGCAATGATCCCATCACGCAAAATCGCTACTTTGTCAGCAATTGCAAAAATTTCTGGAAACCGATGTGTAATATAAATCATGCCAATGCCTTGTTCCTTTAAGTTTTTCATCACAACAAAGAGACTCTTAATTTCATGAGCTGTTAACGTGGATGTCGGTTCATCTAAAATAAGAATCTCTGCTTCTCTTATAAGTCCTCTCAATATTTCTACTAATTGTTGCTGGGCAATTGATAATGAATATGCACGTGTACGAAGCTTTAAATCCCATCCAAGCTGTTCCATCAAAGCGTGCAGTTTTGCACGAATGTCCTTCTTGTTATATTTCAATCCAATACATATATTTTCTTCAATCGTCATATTTGGGAAGATGAGTGGCTCTTGTGGAATTAAATAGATGCCGTTTCGATGTGCTTCAGCAGTGTTTGAAAAGCTTACCGTTTTTCCTTTCACATTGATTTCACCTTCATCGCATGAGTATAAGCCTGTTAATATTTTCATTAATGTTGATTTTCCAGCACCATTTCCACCTACTAAAGCAAATACTTCCCCCTGTCTAAGCTCTAATGTAATTCCTTTTAATACTGGCTGCTGTGAGAAAATCTTTTTTATATTTTTCACTTCTAACAATGGGACTGACTCCATATATGTTCACCTACCTTTTCAGGTAACAATTTTTGAGAAACTGATTTTTTGTTCTACTTGTTTTGTAGCATTGTATATCCCTTTTTTTATATCTAGAACTTATTTTTCTCAAGGATATTTCCTGACTCATACGGTATAAACAAAAAAACAGACACATATGTTTAAGCAACGTTCAATTGTTGAAGGGAATGAAGAGCATGACACAGCTGAACTTTGAAGAAAATTTGTTAACAAAAGTAGCCTGGTATTACTATAAAGATCATTTAACACAACAAGAAATCGCCTCATTACTTCATATTTCAAGAAATAAAGTTGTTCGTTTACTGGATAAAGCACGTACAGAAGGAATTGTAACCTTCCATATAAAAGGGACTGGTTTACATTGTTTAAGTATTGAACGTGAACTTATAAAAACGTTTCATTTAATGGACTCTTTTATTATTCCTACACCAAAAGAAGATTTCCCTCAGTCATTAGGAAAAGCAGCTGCACAATATTTAGAATCACATCTGCAACAAGGTGATTTACTTGGGATTGGCTGGGGAGAAACAATTTCAAAAATGCTAGAAAACATCAATTTTGATTCATCAATGCAACTTTCAATCGTCACGCTAACGGGTGGTGTAAATCATTATCTCCCTAGAAAACCAAGCTATTTAAATCAAGTACAAGGGCAACTTCATATTATTCCTACACCATTTTTAGCATCTACAGATGATATGGCACATAGTATCCATTCTGAACCATCAGTCAAAGAAATGTTGCACGTTGCTTCCTTGGCAAATACCGCAGTTGTTGGAATTGGAGGCCTGTCCCATGATGCAACTATTTTAAAAGAAGAAAAGATGACGCTTCGTGAAATGACTTATATTCGAAATCAAAATGGCGTTGGTGATATTCTCGGACAGTTTTTCAATGCCCATGGTGATCTGCTTCAACTTCCCCATCATGAGCGTCTAATCGGAACCCCTCTTTCTGTTCTTCGAAATATGAAGCATGTAGTTGGAGTTGCTGGAGGGGTAGAAAAGATTGATGCAATATACGGAGCGTTAAAAGGCGGATATATCCATACACTTATTACTGATGAAGAAACTGCTCTTTCTTTATTAAAAAAGGAAGGTGAAACATAATGTCTGCTCTATTAGCATACGATGCTGGCACTGGAAGCGTTCGAGCTGTTCTTTTTGATTTACAAGGAAATCAGCTTGCTGTTAGTCAGCGAGAGTGGATTCATACAACTGACTCTCGTTATCCTGGCTCTATGAATTTTGATGTAATGCAGAACTGGGAGCTCATTCAGGAATGTACGAAAGACGTACTGAAAAAAAGCAATCTTCCCTCTTCATCTATTAAAGGAATTAGTGCAACAAGTATGCGTGAAGGATTTGTTTTATATGATAAAAGCGGTCAGGAAATTTGGGCATGTGCCAACGTTGATGGCCGCGCTTCCATAGAAGTAAATGAACTAAAAAAAATCCGTTCCCATCTTGAAGAGGATTTGTATAAAAAATCAGGGCAAACCTTTGCTCTAGGCGCTCTCCCTAGATTACTATGGATTGCCAAGCATCAGCCTGATATATATGAAAGAGCTCAATCATTTACAATGTTAAACGACTGGATTCTCTATAAATTGTGCGGCGAATTACAAATCGATCCTTCCAATGGATGTACTTCAGGTGTTTTCCATTTACAAAATAGAAACTGGGATAAAGAGCTCGCCGAACAATGTGGTTTATCTTTATTATTTACTCCGAAAGTAAATGAAGCGGGTACTGTCATTGGAGCTGTTACGAAACAAAGTGCTGAAGTAACTGGTTTACATGTAGGAACACCCGTAGTTTCTGGCGGCGGAGATGCACAAATGGCTTCACTTGGTTCCGGAGTCGTAAAGCCAGGACAAACATTTATTTGCGGCGGCAGCTTTTGGCAACAAGAAATAAACATAACTGCTCCAAAAGTAGATCCAAATGCCCAAATTCGTGTAAACTGCCATGTTGTCCCTACCCTTTGGCAATATGAAACAATCGCCTTCTTTCCTGGTCTCGTTATGAGATGGTTTCGCGATGCCTTTTGCCAAGAGGAAAAACAACTCGCTAGCAACCTAGGTGTAGATGCTTATGAATTACTAGAAGAACAAGCCAAACATGTACCAGTTGGATCCCACGGCATTATCCCTATATTTTCAGATGTTATGAATTATATATCTTGGCGTCATGCTGCTCCCTCTTTTATTAACTTAAGCTTAGACGCAGAGAAATGCGGGAAGAAAGAGTTTTTCCGCGCAATCGAAGAAAATGCCGCTTTTGTTACGCTAGGAAATTTTAAATTAATAGAAGCATTAACGGGACAGTTTCCTACAGAGGTGGTATTTGCTGGCGGTGCTTCAAAAGGAAAACTTTGGTCACAAATAGTTGCCGATGTACTTGGAGTCCCCGTAAAAGTTCCCGTTGTAAAAGAAGCGGCAGCTTTAGGAACTGCAATAGTTGCGGGTGTTGGTGCTGGTATTTATGATTCGATGGAAACTGTTGCCGAGCAATTTGTACAATGGGAAACGACCTATAAGCCAAATGCTACAAACCATAAGCTGTATCAACAATTTTATGAAAATTGGAAAGCTGTCTATCAAAAACAACTCCCATTAGCAGACCAAGGGTTCACATCACATATGTGGATTGCCCCAGGTGCTTTGTAACTTATTACATAAAGGAGTGGGTAGCATCATGCTTAAAATAAATGAAAATGATTTTTCATACCGATTTGGTGACAATGGTCCAAAATATTTAATCAAGGGGCCAAATATTGACGTTGGTGTCGTTGTCATTCAACCGGGTCAAGAATTCCAAAACCATTATCATACAACATGCGAGGAAATTTTTTATGCGTTAGAAGGAGAAATAGATTTCTATATTGATAATGAAAAAGTACCGATGAAACAAGGTGATGTCTTACAAGTTGGCCCTCATGAATCTCATTATCTCATTAACCGTTCCAATCAACCCTTTAAAGCTGTCTTTATAAAGTCACCACATTTACAAGAAAAAGATACTGTACAAATAGAAAATCCTAATTTAAATCATAAGGAGTGATTCGTAATGACTTGGGGATTTAAAAATCGATTAAATACCATTTTACCTGATGGTAAGGCTGTTATGTTAGCAATTGATCATGGTTATTTTTTAGGACCTATTCATGGATTAGAGCAACCATTAGAAACAGTGCAACATTTACTTCCCTATACAGATTCTCTCTTTTTAACACGAGGGGTACTGAATTCTTGTATTCCAGAAGATTGTAAAACACCAATGGTTTTGCGTGTCTCTGGCGGGGCAACTGTGGTTGGTAAAGACCTTGCCAATGAAACAATTGTTACACCCATTAAAGAAGCAGTGAGGCAAAATGTTGTTGGGGTTGGGGTATCCGTCTTTGTCGGATCTGACTATGAAACACAAACTGTATCAAACCTAGCAAATGTTGTTTCTGAAGCACACGATTATGGCTTGCCTGTGCTCGGTATTACTGCGGTTGCGAAAGAACTACAAAAACGAGAAGCTCGGTTCTTAGCACTGGCATCACGCGTTTGCGCTGAAATGGGTGCTGATATTATTAAAACCTATTACTGTGAAGGCTTTGAAAAAATTACAAGCACATGCCCTGCTTCAGTCGTCATTGCAGGCGGCCCAAAATTAGATTCCATTGAAGCTGCATTAACTATTACCTATCAAGCACTGCAAGAAGGAGCAATTGGCGTTGATATGGGACGCAACATTTGGCAATCAGAACATCCGGCTGCGATGATTCAAGCCATTCATGGTATTGTGAAAAATGGATTGAACATTAAAGAAGGATTAGAATTATATAACGACGTTAAAAATGAATAGAAAAAAGGAGCTACTGATTAGCTCCTTTCTTTTCATAATCTATGATTGTTGAAATGCACCTTTTGATGATTTCACGTAATATACACTATGTGTTACGTTAATAATATGATCTGGTTTTGGCTTTCCACGGCTTTGTTTATGTCCCTCTATATGTTCTTCACTAGTTTCCCAGTTTTTCCATGCTTCTTCAGATTCCCAGCGAATCATCACGATCACTTCTTCGTCTCCTCTTCGAACCTTTTTCACGAGAACACTTAAATCGATAAACCCTTCTGATTTTTCAATTATTCCTTTACCAGTAAAGTGATTCACAACAAGATCTGAAGTACCTTCTTTCACAGTAAACGTTTTCGTTTCGATAAACATATATTCCACTCCCTTTGTATGCAAATAGTTTCTATTATTCTTTTATTATAATTGATTATGATAATTATTTTCAATTATAATATTTTATAATTGTGAATTAAGCCGATTTATCTCGAACCGAGATATCCAGAAATTTAAAGTATGGCAATAGTATACCCGCTAAAGAAGCTACACATATGATTGAACCAATCAGTATATATAATGCTCTTACTCCCCATATTTCACTTAATATCCCTCCAACAAGAACACCAAGTGGCATTACTCCTCTTATAAGAAATAAGCGTACGGAAAATATTTTCCCCATCATATCATTTGGTACTGTTTGCTGACATATCGTCGTGTTATGAACATTAAAAAACGCCATACATACGCCAGCTACAACTTCAATGATAACTGCCAAAATGATACTCTGATTCAAACCTAGTGAAATATATGTTAGTCCTCCTATTACTAGAGATCCAAGCATGAGAACACGCCGGCTATGATATTGCACTTTTCCTACTAACATAGAACCGATTACATAACCGAGCGGAAAACCAGCCATAAAGTAACCATACTCGGCATAACTCGCTGAAAGCTCGTCTGTTATATACGGAAGGTTCGTAACCATTGTTACACCTACTCCAAATTGAACAAATGCCAGAAAAACACCAAGCCAAACAATAATTGGTTGTTTAAAGAAATAAGTGAATCCTTCAAAAAATTGTTCCAACCAACTCTTACGAACCATTTTTGGTACTCTTTTTTCTTGTACAAACAACAACAAGCCCCCACTTATAAATAGAAATAAGCAAACTAAAAATAAAGTTAACTTTACCCCTACAAACTCAATCATGACACCGCCTAATATTGGAGCAAGAAACATCATAAGACGAACCATACCATCAATATAGGCGTTTGCTGTCTGTAACTGTTCCTTTAAAACAATAGTTGGTGTGATTGCTTGATTCGCTGGTACATAGAACGGAGTAATAAGCCCTACTATTATTTGCACAGCATAAATGTGCCAAGTCTCTATATTTCCGGTTATCATCATTACTAGCGGTAGTAAAAAAGCAAGTCCGCGTGTCCACTGAGATACGATCATAATCCACTTTCGACTCCATTTATCAATAAAAGGTCCAATGACAAGTTGTAAAATAAGTGATGGAATAAAGTAAAGCAACCACATACTCCCTAGAGCCATTTTTGAACCTGTTAATTGATAAATGATAATCGAATTACAAAAGGTGCCAAATGCCCCGCCTAATTCTGATATTGCACTTCCAATCCACATAAACAATAACGCTCGATTTTTCAAAATACTTTTTCCCATTGCACACCAACTTTTCTTTTATTCTTTTCTCCTTTTCTGTTTCGTTCTGCAAAGGTAAAAGGGAAAATTCTTTCCCCTTACCTTCTGGTGCGCTTTAATCTTTAGGTAATCATCTATTCAAATAAAGTTCTAATTCTTTAGATAGCGACTCAACTGCCGTCTTTTTTAAAACATATTTTGAATCTTGAATATCAACTAACTTAGCCGATCTAAGAATTTTCAAATGATGATGGATCGTTGATTTCCCTATATTCAATTGTTCTGTTATCTCCTGTAATGTACGGTCACTTTCAAATAATAATTTCACAATTCGCAGCCTTGCTTCGTCGCCTAGTGCCTTATGTTTATGAACTAAAAAGTAGCTTGGTTGATATGGATCTTCGGGGTTTATACTTTCATTTGCGATTGGATAGTGAAATACTTTTGTATCTTCAATATCTGCTTCAATATTCCATGGACGATACGTGTATTGGGGGATGAGAAGAACATGATGTACGCTCGGTTCTGGAAGATACGTGACTCCTCCAGTCGCCCACTCTACTAATTCTTCAGAAGTCATTTTCTCTCTCATTTTATTTTTGCTTTCATAGTCCTGTTTTAATATGAGCAAAAGTCTGTCTGCTTTTGGCTCAATAACAGCTGCAAACCAACCTGACATAACAGCAATCAAATGATCTTTGAGTAGCTGTACATCTGCTTTACATATAAATTCAATGTAAGTAGGAAAGAATGGATTGTTACTTGTGATCTCTTTTAATTCCTGTATGGCCAATTCTTCCCCATTGGCTGCAGCCTTTCTTTTTTCTTGATACTTTAATCCTACATATGGAATGCATTTATACTTTAACTCATCTGCTGGTAATGTTTTTATGTAATGAAGAAACTGTGGTAAATCAATAAAGTCTTGTTGATAAAGTAGTTGAAGTAACGCTTTCCACGTATTATGCGTCTCCACAAAATCTAAATGTCCTAACATTTCTTTAGATAAAGATTGTTTTATACTCTTCCACTCATCACGAGACTTTTCTAATGTATCAATGAGCCGATTATGTGTAATGGCTGCAATTCCTAACGCACATTCCCATAATAACGAATACTTCACTTGAACTTCATACGTCTCTCTTTTTCTACTCGTCATATTAAAAACTTCCATTTCATCACTTCCTTTCGTGTTATTATTTTAAATTCTACATGTATCGAATTTAACTTTCAATATTTATAGAATATTTTATATATTTAAATTCCAAAAACAAAACCACTCCTGTTACTCAATACAGGAGTGGTTTTGTTTTATTTATATAATACGGACTTATTTTATAAAACTGTTTGTTTTACTTGTAGCAATGGTTTTCTCCAATCTTCCTCCAACAATGAATGTATAACTGTATCATGTGCGACACCATTTTGAATCATATATTTTCGAAATAATCCTTCTTCTGTAAATCCAGCTTTTTTCAGTAATTTATGCGAGGCTTCATTTTCTGTATAAACAACTGCTGCGATTCTTATAAACTGAAGTGTTTCAAATCCATACGCAAGCATAGCTTGCAAAGCCTCTGTTGCATATCCTTTTTCCCAATATGTATCATCCAACTCATAACCGATTTCCGCTCGTTTATGATTTTGATTAATCAAGTGAAAACCACATGTTCCAATTAATTGATTTGTCCCTTTCAACTCAATTCCCCAGCGAAAAACACTACCTTCTTCATATCTTTTTCTAAAGTGTTGAATCGTATTTTTGACCTGGTCTACATCTTGAAATGAATCCATTCCGAAATAGCGAATTACGGATTCCTTCGCAAAATAATGAAACATTGTTTCTGCATCTAATAATGTTAATTCTCTTAACTGTAACCGCTCTGTTTCTAAAACAGGAAACTTCCCCATCTTTTTCTCTCCCTCTTATTCTAATGAGCTGCAAATTTCAATATAATTACCATCTGGATCCGAAATGTAAGCAATGGTTTGTCCCCACGGTTTTGTTATCGGTTCTACCAATACCGTAACACCTTGCGCTCTTAATGCCTCTATCGTTTCCTCTACATTTTCCACAACAAAGCCAATCTCAAATGTAGATGATTCCAGTACACCTTTTGGAATTGATAATCCTGTTAATTCTTGTACACTTTCCCTACTGTTAATAGCTAATATAGTAGATCCTGTATCAAACTCAATGTAAGTACCATGTTCCCCTTTAATCGTTAGATGTAAAATATTTTTATAAAATTGAAGGCACTCCTCGTACCTTTCTACATATAAAATGATATACTTCATTTTCAAGTTCACGTTTCCCACTCCTTTCATGCATTTGTCTATCTTTCGACAAGTAACAAGAAAAACCTGCCCAAATATAGATTTTTAAGACATACAAACAATGCATTTGGAGTCTCATTCGCCACTATTTTTGCACACAAAAAAAAGATCGATTTCTCGATCTTAACCATATTGGCATAAAACAGGAGATTGGTTAGGACATAACCAGTTCATACATAAATTATAAATGAATATTTCAGAATTTTAAATACATTCAACGGTAATAAATCGGCATCTATGTTGAGAAAATTATTAAAACAACAGTATAAAAATAAACGATTTTATACAGAAACCATTCATTTATGAATAAATTCCTCTCTATGAAGAAATGCTAAAAATGGAGGTGTGTACATATGGAACCAATGCTTTGCCCAAGTTGTAGAACAAATCGTACCCGGTTTAACATTATTGAGCAACAAGTAAAGCCTGTTAAGTTAAATCCACAAACGGGTCAAATTGAGGAAGAATATACAAACGACAATATGAGTGCATTTCATATGGCGTATCAAGGTCCTACATACCGTGTACAGTGTGCAGCATGTGGGCTCGTTGAAAATCCAGAACAATTTATTAAACCTGCTCAAAATCAATCTTTTTAATTCACAAAAAGTTGCTTGTTTTATAAGCAACTTTTTTACTTTCAACGTCTTTTCACTCTGTAAGCGGTCCTTTTGTATCAATATGTTATAATCCTAATATACAGAAATAATTGATTCTAATGTCTAGTCGACTTCACACTATCCAACAATTTCTCCAACAAGATGAAATACTTCTTCTCCAAACACAATGTTCACTACACACATTTCTGCATAGAGGTGCACCAAGGCCTGGTACTTTAGCAGTTACTAATCAAAGAATTTTATTCATTTATACCGGCCTGAACAATACAATTTCAAAACAATATGAAGAGTTTTTATATGAAAACATTACTGACATAAAAGAAAAAAAGACCCTTTTCGAATCTCGCATTGTTTTCTACCATGAACACAATTGGATTCCTCTACAATATATTCATAATAAAGATACGCAAAAGCGTATTTTACAAATGATTCAAGAAAAGGTGGATAATTGAAAAAATATTATATTTTAATTTACAACAAAAGCATACGAATTTTTTCACTGTTTCTTAATACGAGATATCCTTTATTTTCTCAAAACAATTGATCATTGATTTATCCCAAAATATTATTATAGTAATTTTTAATATTAATTTTTAGAAAATTTTGTTAAAATATACAAATACACTCTTCTATATAAGTCCATTTTGATTTTTCGACATATAGCCGCGGCTATGGATAACAACAGGTGACCTGCACTCGTTTTCTCTCTTTGTTTTCACTTGGTATGGGCCAGGAAAAGGTGCTGACCGCTTCTATGCATGGCCGGATGCTCTCTCCCACCTAAATTTATGTCGGTTTTTTAATTTGTATTTATATACTATTGAAAGGATGATACTTATGATAGATAAATTGAAACATAATATAAGTTCTGTTTTTGTCGGAAAAGAAAATGTCATTGATCTGCTTTTAGTTTCCTTGCTGGCAGATGGACATGTGCTACTTGAAGATGTACCTGGAACGGGGAAAACGTTACTTGCTAAAACAATTGCCAAAAGTGTTGGCGGTCAATTTTCTCGTGTCCAATTCACACCAGATGTTCTTCCTAGTGATGTGACTGGTATTGAATATTTCAACCAAAAAACAAGTGAATTTGAATTAAGACTCGGTCCAGTCATGACAAATTTACTACTAGCAGATGAAATAAACCGGGCAATGCCCCGGACACAATCCAGTTTGTTAGAAGCGATGGAAGAACGCCAAGTAACCCTTGAAAAGAAATCTACATTATTGCCAAAACCGTTCTTTGTTATTGCGACACAAAACCCAATTGAATCACAAGGGACTTTCCCACTTCCTGATGCACAGCTGGATCGTTTTTTAATGACAATTTCTATTGGCTATCCTTCTCCAGAAGAGGAACTAAAAATGATGCGACGTTTTCGAAAAAATAAACCTCTAGATGAGCTTTGTTCAGTCATATCTTTAAAGGATATTTTACAAATACAACAAAAGGTAAAAGAAATTTACGTATCAGAGCCGTTGGAGCATTACATCATCCAACTTGCCAATGCAACGCGTAATCATGATTATATTGCGAATGGTATTAGTCCACGTGCAACACTTGTATTAGTACGAGCAATGCAGGCTCTGGCTTTTTTACATAATCGCGATTTTTGTACGCCTGAAGATATACAATTCTTACTCCCTTACGTGTGGAAGCACCGTATTGTTTTGTCGATGGAGGGCGCTTTGCGAACAACAAAACAGGAATTAATTGAAAGTATCCTAGCTGATGTTGACGTTCCCGTGGAGATTGAGCAATCATGAATTATACGCGTATCGTAACCGTTCCATTATTTTTCCAAAATCATATTATTAAATTAACAATCCCAGTAGCCCTATTGCTAGCTTTCTATGTACCTGACTCATTTTTAGTTTTCCCCTTCTTATTTTACTATTTGTTTTCTTATTTTATTTATCGCTATACCTCATACATCGAACAATACTTTCGAATTATAAATAAAAAACAAACAGCACGGTTATTCCCTGAAGAAGACGGGAATTTATCCATTCATTTGCAAAATAAAGCGAAGCTCCCTTTAGTAAATGGCACCTGTTTTTTTCATATTAATCCGGCCTTAGTTCCACATTTGAATACTGGAATTGAACAAATATCAAAAACTTTATTTTCCTTTCGTTTTTCACAACCTGCCAAGTCACAACAAAAATGGGATTTATCATTTACAGCTACAAAACGAGGTGTTTTTCAAATTGAACAGTTTGAATGTATCATAGGAGACCCCTTCCATATCATTCAAGTACATTTGCCCGCTATGCATAAATTAAAAACAGAAATTATCGTTTATCCTACTTTAAAACGTGTAGTAGGTTTACAGGAAATACACCAATTGTCAATGGGCACATATAGAACAAACTTTTCCTATTTTCATGATGAGTCCTCCATTGTTGGTGTGAAACAATATGAAAGAGAATCATTTCGCTCCATTCATTGGAAAGCATCCGCTAAAATGCAAAGTCTACAGGCAAAACAATATGAAGCTATAAAAAATTATAGCTGGACTATTTCCCTTTATCTCGGGGCAGAGCGTGGATTTGGTTGGAAAGAAAATATTGAAGATCTCATTTCTTACACAACGTATTTATGCCAATTCGCAACAGAAAAAAAGATACCTTTTGAATTATTTGTTAGTATATTTGCTGAAGAGGGTCCTTTACATCTCACATTAAATGAAGGACACATGCAGTACGTTAAAGCTTTAGAAGAACTTGCCCGTATTTCAGATGATAGTACGATACTCCCTAGTGAAAGTTTCTTTCACTATTTAAGTAGAAAAAAAGAACGTTCGTCTACAATGTTTTTTGTTGGGATAAAGAAAGCTAATTTGCCAAATATGATGCAGCAAACTTATCTCATCAATGATGAAGGAGTGGTGGAACAACTTGAAAACATGGGTACATTACGTTAATGATTTTATCCTTCTGCTCTTACTTTCTATGCTTACTGAAAAAGGAGAAGTTGTTCACATCTTACTTTTTCTTGTCGCCAGTTTTATTTGCATCATACTCATTAATAAAATAAATCTTAACAAAAGAACTGCCTTGATTGCACTATTCATTCTGCAAGTCATACTTTGTTACACATTATCCATTTTTTCTATCCTTAGTTCCATATTACTTCCTTTTTTCTTTTTTATCGTGCATGTAAGAGAAGATATTACACCATATCATAAAATGTTAGGTGCTTTTTTATGGTTAATTGTCTCTGTTTTTCTTCATGTAGTGCAAATGCCTTCTATATGGGAATTAGGATTATTTACTTTACATGCTCTGCTATCACTTTGGATCACAAGTTTTAATAAAAACCAGAAAATCGTACGTTTTTTATCAATCGCAGCAGTTGGAACTGCTAGCCTCCTGTTTATACCATTGATATCTTATATACGTCTCATCATCTCATATTCTTTACACTGGGTCTCTCTTGGATTCGGCTATTTCATTCAATTTTTATTGTCTGTTACAGATACGAATGATGGAGAAGAAGTGGTAAGCAAAATAGGGATGCAAAGCACAGAACTACCACCACCTGAAAAAGAGTATGACGCTTTTGTTACCCAGACAATTACCGCTTCTCTAATTGGTATATTTGCTATATTTGTTATTTGGAAACTTTATAAAAAAAGAAAATCACTTCAATTAGGTGGCATTTCCTTCTATAATCCTAGCATGATTATTCCTGAAGAAGGAATGGTGCAAAAACAAAAACAAATCACACGCCCACCTAAAAACGCAATTCGAAAAGAGATTTTTAAACTGGAAAAAAAATTAAGACCACCTTTAAACCGGCAGCGCGGGGAAACGATAGAAGCATGGATGGAACGGATTCATACAGAAGAAGAAGTCTCCATTCAATTGGATGTAATTATTGATGCATACAACGCTGCGAGGTATGCAAATCGTGAAGATACTGAACTTCTCCAGCACTTTAAAAGAGAAATTAATGCATTATACAAATATCGAAAACCAGTGAAAAAGAAGAAAGAATAGCTTCATACAATCTTTAGACTAGCCAAAAACCTCGATATCTCCTACTGGAGTCATCGAGGTTTTTTACTTTCTATTAACGAAGTACATGCAAAGAAAGCTGTCCCACAACTTCTTATTACCCTTGCAAGGGTTGTCCATCAAATGCTTTTACATCCAGTGGTGCTGTTAAAAAGTTACTAGCTTTCGCAACGAAGGAAGTAAAGTGCTCACTTGCATTATGACTAGCAACCGCCCCTGCATCTTGCCAAACTTCAACCATAGTAAAGACATTTTCTTTTTCTGTATCCTTATATAAATCGTACGATATATTTCCACTTTCTTCTCTCGAAGCAGTAATTAGGGGCTGAATCTCCTCTAAAAACGCTTGTTGTTTTGCTGCATCAACATGAAATACGGCATGAATAATAATCATGAAACATTCCCCTCTCTTTTCCTTACTTCCACTCTGCAACTTTTTCAACTGGAAGACGAACTGATTTATAACCGCTCTCTGCTGCTTTACCAATTGAAATCAACATAACTGGAACATAGCGATCTTTATCTAATCCAAAAGCTTCTGCAATTTTGTCTTTTTCAAAACCACCGATTGGACATGTATCGTATCCATGAGCACGAGCTGTAAGCATAAGTTGCATTGATACAAGGCCACCATCAATTAATACAGTATCTTTCATAACAGCTGAATCAACCGTTGAGAAGTAAGCAGTTAGTTTTTCCATTTGGCCTTCTTTTACTTCTGCAGGCATATAACCTAGGTCAACTGCTTTGCTGTATATTTCTTCTGCGTTGTCGAAATTATTTAAGTCCCCAAATACGGCGATCATCGCTGCAGATGTTTCAACTTGAAGTTGATTAAAGCGAGCAAGTGGCGCAAGTGTTGCTTTCCCTTCCGCACTATCAATAACAAGAAAGCGCCATGGTTGCATATTAACTGAAGACGGTGCAAGTGTTGCCTCTGTCAGAATTTCTGTCATTTCTTCTTTACTAATTTTCACAGATGTATCGTATTTACGAATCGAACGACGTCCTGTCAGAATTTCTGTAAAGTCATTTGTTTTTGTTACGTTACTCATAGGTGTATTCTCCTTTTGTTATCTCATATTTAAACTTCTTTTACATTTTCTTGAATGCGATTTAACATATTTAAAAGGTTATCACGCTCTTCCTCACTTAAACCTTTTAGTGCTGAAGCTGCGAAACGCTCTTTCTCCTCTTGAAAGGCATGAATTTTATTTCGTCCATCTTTCGTTAGAGAGACTAAAGTAATCCTGTTATCATCTGGATTTTTACGTCTTGTAATCATTCCATTTGCTTCAAGTTGCTTTAAATGCCGCGTAATCGCTGCGTTATCAATATTCACTTCTTTTTGAAGTGCTTTTTGACTAATTTCATCTACTTCATATAACTGAAGTATAAGCTCAAGCCTAGATTGGCTCATACCTGTACAACCTTCAAACTTTGAACTCACTTCTTTATTAAGAAAGTGTAATTTATATAAAATAATTGCTTCCTTTGAGCATGAACTTGTCAATTTACTCCTCCTTTGCAAAGGCATTATATAATTAATTGACATATCAATAATTGATATGTCAATTAATATACCCGATTAGAATTTATAATGCAATCATTTTGTTTTTGTTTATTTTTTGTCCACAATAAAAAATTAAACCTCTTTGCTTTTTTACAAAGAGGTTTAATCCTTCCGCTCAAATTATAAATTTCTCTCTAACAATATTCCCACCTGTTCTGCAACAACACGAGATGGTTCATTTAATTCATTCGTGAAATACGATTCTACAATTCCTATAATAGCTACTCCTAAAAATTGAATAATGACATCTTTATTTAACCCTTGATTTTTTCCTTCGTTTACATTTACTTCATCTTTTAACTCTTCGATGACAAACTCAAGGAACCGACTACGAAAATAAGGTGCTCCTTTACTGCCAGTTAATGCGGGATAAATTGCATATATATATAAACTTTAATGTCAACCAGCATTAGTATTCTCAACCTGTTAATTTTCCAAAATTAAGTATTTCACCACATTACAAATAACGAAAATTTCCCTATAATAGAAATATCCTAAAAACTGGAGAGTGATTGTAATGCGGCAATTTATTATTAAAAGAAATGAGGAAATGAACATGAAAAGCGAAATGAGGATTTTAATACATGAAAACAATAAATATAGGGATTGTAGCGCATGTAGACGCTGGAAAGACGAGTTTGACTGAGCGTATTCTTTATGAAACTAATGTCATTCAGGAAATGGGTCAAGTAGATAAAGGAAGCACACAAACAGATTCGATGGAGTTAGAAAAACAACGCGGAATTACAATTAAAGCATCTGTCGTTTCATTTTTTATAAACGATTTAAAAGTAAATATAATTGATACACCCGGTCATGCGGATTTTATTGCCGAGGTAGAACGATCTTTTGGTGTTCTAGATGGAGCTATTTTAGTAATATCTGCAGTTGAGGGTATTCAGGCGCAAACAAAAATTTTAATAAAAACGCTGCAGAAACTATGTATTCCAACGATTTTATTTGTAAATAAAATCGACCGTAGTGGTGCTGAAACAACGAAAGTCATTCAACAAATACAGGATATGCTTACGAATCAAGTACTTCCACTATATAAAGTAAAAAATGAAGGAACAAAAGATGCGTATATTCTTCAAACTAAAGTAGATGCTGATGTATATGATGAGTATATTGAACTTCTAGCAACACATAATGAATCGTTACTTGAATCCTATGTAAATGGTGAGGTACTAAATAAAGACACTTTAAGAAATGAATTATGGGCTCAAGTTCAGCGTGCAAATGTATATCCAATCTTTTTTGGTTCAGCAATGACTGGAATAGGAATCACAGAGTTACTCGAAAACATTTCAGTAATGATTCCTCAAAATGATTGTAATGATGATAGAAATACGCCTTTATCTGGTATTGTTTTTAAAATTGAAAGAGAATCTACTGGAGAAAAAATTGCATACGTCCGAATATTCTCCGGCTGTTTACACGTAAGAAAATATGTTGATATTAACCGAAAACAAAGTGACTTAAAGACCCTTTCACACAAAGAAAAAATCAAAAAGCTTCATATATTTCATAATGGAAACGCTGTGCAATCCCCTATCGCTGGCATGGGAGAATTTTGTAAAGTATGGGGGCTTAGCGACATTAGGATCGGGGATGTGATAGGTGAATGGTCAGATAAAATGAAAGACATTCACTTTGCAGAGCCTCAAATGGAAGCTGCAATTGAAGCACGACCAAAAGAGAAGAATCATGACCTGTATCAAGCACTGGTGGAACTATCGGAAGAAGATCCCCTGATAAAAGTAGTAAAGGATCATATTCACAACGAAATCTATATTCAACTGTTTGGTGAAGTTCAAAAAGAAGTGATCGAAACAATTCTACAAGAAAACTATAAGTTAGCCGTTTCCTTTTCAGATACAAGAATTATATGTATAGAAAAACCAATTGGAAGCGGAGATGCACTAGAAATAATGGGTGAAAAGGATAACCCTTTCTATGCAACAATTGGTTTTCATATTAAACCTGGTGCACCAAATTCTTGTATCACTTATAACTTAGAAGTCGAGCTTGGCTCATTGCCTTTAGCATTTCATAAAGCGATTGAAGACACAGTATTCCAAACGTTAAAACAAGGCTTATATGGATGGAAAGTCACTGATATCGTCGTAACATTAACGCATACCGGCTATGCAAGTCCAGTAACGACAGCTGGTGATTTTAGAAAACTAACGCCTCTTGTCTTAATGGATGCTTTAAAGCAAGCGGGAACGACCGTATATGAACCAGTAAATGAATTTGAATTAACAGTACCAACAAATTCAATCAGTACTGCAATGTATAAATTATCAGCTATACATGCTACTTTTACAGAACCCGTATTGCAAAACGAGTCCTTTTATTTAACAGGAACATTGCCAATGGCCAAAACGGAGAATTTTAAGCGTGGGCTATATTCTTTCACTGAAGGCGAGGGTGTCTTTATCGCTAAACCTTGCGGATATAGTAAAATCGAATCAAATTTCCCGTCGCGAAAACGAGTAGACTATAATCCACTGAATCGAAAAGATTATTTACTGCATGTGCTTCGCGCTTATTAATTTAACATAAGCTAAAAAGTTGATTGTCAGCAGACAATCGACTTTTTAGTTAGGTATGATGTATGTAACCCTTTTGGGGAAATTTTACATATAGCAACAGTGCGCTTGCATTCATACAGCAAATTGCACGTTATGAACTACTGCTGGCAGAAGCCGCTGCAGAGGAAGCCGTAATTGCTGCTATCATAGCTGCCTGCTGCGCCTGTATGAGAACCTCTATCATTGTTTGTAACCCTGTGTTGGCAGCGTGACTTTCCGCACCTTTCTGGCTTACGAATAGTTGAATAGCAATAAGAATATTTGCATCCGTATGCCAGCGGAATAGCTTATCACCCTGCAATTTCTCAATGAATGCCCGAAGAGAAGAAACCTCTTTCTCTCCACCCTCAAGCAACGCTAGTAGCCCGACAGCCGGATAATGCATCTGTTTCACTTTTACCTTTTCTTGCTTTAGCAGGTTCCATATGTTTGTGCACTGTGCTACTAAAATATCTTCACTAGCATCCTTATTTAGAGAAAGAATATGACTTAAAAATTGAAGATCATTCCCTTTGCGCAAGCCAGCTGCCGCCAGCTTCTGATAGAGACGTTCCACTCGATCCATAAGTGTCTCTACTTTCTCTGGTTGTCCTGCTAGCAAAACAGCGAGCGGATAATCATTTGTACTTGTAAGAAAGAGATGATCCTCTTTCATGCGTTTATATACTTGCATCGACCGTTGAATGCGTGTGTCATGCTGTCCATTGTCTTCTGTTAAAAGCACAGCTGCCGCCAGATAAGTAAATATACTCCGGCTAAAGCCGCCAGCGACCAAACGTTCATATAAGTCTAGAAACTGCTGAAAGGCTTTTTTGTAATGCGTAAAGTGAATATCTAATGTTGCCGCAACCACAAAGCGATGATAAGACTTTAAGTATGAAAATGTCCCTACCTGATCCTTAATATAACTACTAATTTCTAAAAAACGTCCAAGATCAAACGGTTTATCGCTGCCTGCATACATAGCGGCAATCATCATCCCTGTCCGAGAATCACTAGTTTTCCACTTTAGTTCCCCTTTTAACTGTGCATATATACGTGCGTATTGCTCCAGCTTCTGCTGCAATGTAATCATAGTATTCCCCCATTTTTCTTGTACTTCTCTTCTATCATACTATAACTCTATATTCAGGAATAATGCTTTTATACAAGATTTACAAACTTATACTTCTATTGGTTCTTTTACCATAATAATCTTATAAATTACAGGTAACGTCTTAATTCCCATCTTCCTATCTTTTCTTATTCATTCCTAACAATATGTTCAATATGAATAGGCAAATCATTCACTTTATCTTTTAGAAAATCTGGTTTCAAGTTATATTCACTTATTTGCTCTAATGGCACCCATCGAAATACATACCTTCTGCCATCCTCTTCAAGAATGAAAGAATTCTCTCCCTTTGTAGGCAGCTCAAGCAAGTTCACTTCATAATAAAAACTAATTTCATGAAACTGATGCGTATCGTATGTAAAGAAATTTTCAGCCGTCCATAGCAGTCTTTTCACATCAACATCTACTCCTAGTTCTTCTCTAAGCTCTCTTTTCACTGCCGATTCACTGCTTTCTAGCATCTGCACGCGTCCACCCGGTACATACCAGAAATCTTCCCCTTCATTTTGAATCATTAACATTTTATGATTCTGTTTACATATTGCACCGACTCGATAGTTGAAACACATTTTTTTTGATTTGAATGTAAGATCCATTACGACGTCTCCCCTTTATGCGATTTGATATTTAACTGCGAAAATACTTCACTTGCAAATTTTGTTTAAAAGCGATGATGATAGAAAACAATCCATTAAGAGCAAACAAGATAACTACTCCAATCAATAAATAAGCTAAATCTGGAGAAAACACATAAATCGCATGCCATGGAGAATCCGTACTATAAATTAATGCCGGAATTGTAGCAATTGACAGCACTAAGAAAATGATACCGGAAATGTACCATATACTTCTTTTACGAAATTTTTTTGATTTCATCTTTACCAACAGATAAATGAATATGATAAAAAGCAAGCAAATTATCCCCAGTGTAACCAATTGAATAATAGGAATATTTGAAGACGTATCAACTGGTTCATCTCCATTTATTATATTTATAATCCCTTGTTTCAAATATGGAAGCGCCTCTTCTTCTAGAATATGATTTTTATTAGTAAGAATCACTCCACCCCAACCTGTTTTCGGTATAAAAAACATTTCAGCATGTGAATCAGGAGTTGAACCTGAATGCCATATCATTTTCTCCTCAGAATTTGGATTTGTGATTCTTAATCCTAGGCTATAGAAGCGGTTTTCACCGGTTTGAATATGAGGCGATACATAAAGATTCATAGTATTTTCAGTTATAAAATTGTCATTCTCTTGTCGACTAAGGAATTTTATATATTGAACCATGTCTTCTGCACTTGCTGTTATGTACCCATATGGCGCGCCGCCATTATCATATGTTACCGAACTTTTCCGAGGGATTCCAAACCATGACTGATAACCAGCAACATATCCTTTTTTATACGCCGAATCATTGTCAGCTGCTGCACTTTTCATACCTAATGGTAAAAACACTTGCTGTTTCATGTATTCAGAATACGTTTGATTTGTAACTTCTTCAATGAGAGCACCGAGAATTAAGAAATTAGCATTACTATATTGATGTTTTTCTCCAGGTAGAGCGGTAAGTTTAACGTTTGATAGACTTTCCACATTATTCTTTATAGCATTGAAATCTTTAGATCCTTTGTCGGATATTGATAAACCCGAATAAGTACTTATTCCACTTGAATGAGTAAGTAAATGTTTGATTGTTATTTTGGATGCTGCTTTTTTATCTTTAAGTGTAAACCCTGGAATATATTTTTGAACCGGATCCTCTAGGTGAACGGTACCTTCTTCAATTAATTTCATTATGGCTAAGCCTGTTAATGATTTACTTATCGATCCTATAGTAAAGGGAGTTTCAGTGGTTACTTTTTCCTCAGTTTCTCCCGTTACACCCCATGCTTTAGAATAAAATATATCATTGTCATGAACAATGGCAATAGAAGCTCCTGGAATTCGATGTTCTTCTAAAAAGGTTTCTACATAGTTGTCTATAGTGTTCTTAATATCTTGTTCTGCGGAGACTTTCGAGACTGGTAGAAATAAAATAAACGCATTAAATAATAAGCATATAAAAATGACTGTAGATTTTAGTATTTTCATATTAATTTTCACCTGCTTAAATTTATTTTTCGTATATAAAACACTGCCAGCATGGAAACTAGTAAGGAAGTAGAAATGCTAATGATCATTAGCAGGGAATTCCACCATAAATTATCTGATATCTGATAAAAAATATTATAGTCAAATGAATTATTGGTATTTAGTGGGTTAAATGATTCTGTTAAAAACATAGATAGTAGGAGCTGTGAAATGAGGTAGGTAACAATTGAAGTAAAGAATCCAATCACAAATAAAATTCCTGTTCTACTTTTGGATTTTCGTATCTGTTTTATTTCAGAATGAAGATCTATTCCATTAATTTCTAAAAAATCTTTGACAAATGTCGTTGTATCCCCCAATTCATTTATACTATCTTGGCCGTGTTCACGAGATTCTTGAATATGCTCTAAAAGCTGCTGTTTAATATTCTTTCTATCCTTTGAACTTATTTGACATTGCTTTAACTCTTCGAGCACTTCATTTAAAAATTGTTTTTCTTCCATGTTCAATTTAATGTTCATTCCAAATGGTCTCCTTTCAAACCACTTTGCAGTAGAGATTTTATATCCTGTTGTAACTCCAACCACTCATTGATCTTTTTCTGAAGATACATTTCACCTTTTTCATTGATTTCATAATAAACTCTAACCTTACCGTTTTCTGTCATTTCACGATAAGTATGAACCCATTCTTGATTTTTGAGCTTAGTTAAAATGGGGTAAATACTTCCTACTCCTTTCAGTTTTAAATTGTGTTCTTCTAGCTCCTTCATAATTTCATACCCATAACTTTTTCCCCTCGACAAAATTGAAAGCACAAACATTTCTAAATGACCTTTAATTAAACTTGTTCTGTCCATAGGATAAATTTAACAAAAATATATATTTCATTCAAGTATATATTTTGAAAATATATACTTTTCTTTCTTTTCCTCTCACAACATCTAGATACATATAAAAGACATGGCAACCATTTTTACTAATTGCATACAAAATAGAAAAACCATAAATCCTGTAAAACAGAATTTATGGTTAAGTAATTCGTTATTCCGCAAACCTCTTCGCAACTTCTTTTGCTTCAGCAATCGCTTTTTCTTTAATACTTTGGGCCTCATCTGGCATTTGATTCATTCCTTCTACAATGATGGAATGAACATCCGTAATCCCAACGAATCCCATAATTGCGCGAAGATAACGATCACCAAATTCCATTTCTTTTGCTGGTCCATCAGAATATATTCCACCACGTGCTTGTATATGTACTGTCTTTTTACCAGCTAACAAACCGACAGGACCTTCTGCTGTATATTTAAAGGTTTTACCTGCGATACAAATTGTATCAATATAAGCTTTCATTAGTGCTGGAAAACTAAAGTTCCACATCGGCGTTACAAATACATATTTATCCGCTTCTACAAACTGGTCCGTCAATTTGTTAATGGCAGCAACCTTCTCTTGTTCTTCTGATGATAAACTTTCAAATGATGTTCCTTGTTGTAGCTTACCCCACCCACTAAATACATCTGCATCAATATATGGGAGACGTGTTTTGTACAAATCTAGTTCAATAATTTCATCATTTGCATTTTCTTGGCGATACGCTTCTAAAAAAGCTTGTCCTACCGCAAGACTATACGATTGCTCAGCTGTTTTTGGATTCACTGTAATATACAATACTTTTCCCATAATAATCATTCCTTTTCAAATATAAATTTTCTCCCTCCTTATATTGCCTTTGTTGTTTTGTTTTATCATGAAATTTTATATATTTTTCATCTTTTTCAGTGAGCATTCCTTGTTTCTTCAACTAAGACGTTTACAATTAAAGACTTCAGTGCCGCACTGCAAAAACTTGACCCATAAAAAAGCACTCATATGAGTGCTTTTTTAGATAAACATATGTGTACAGGTACAATAAAGTCGTTTAATCTAATTGTACGGTTTCCACCCAGTAACTCCATGCTTTTAAATAATCTTCTAAATCTCCGGGATGATGTCTTATACATGTCTCTATTCTAAGGTATAACAAAATAAGCACTTCTTCATATAAGGGCTTTCCCCTTTTGTTCTCACTAAATGCGAATTGACTTACTGCATTATTTAAAGTTTCTGTCGTTAAATCGTCTGGCGTTGAACAAAATGCATAAATCAAATCATATATTGGATCTCCCAAAACTGGTGTAGGATCAATTACCCCATTTAACTGATTTTCCTTAAAAATAAAATTATGAATACCGCAATCTCCATGTAATAAATAGGGTTCTTTGTCACATGGATTTCTATTAGGACTATGTACCAATTCAAAAACTAAGTCAAAAGCTCCCTTTTCTAAGTAGGAGTTTAAAACTTGATTCGCAGTAAGAACTCTATCCAAAAGAAAAGATCGCCAAGATTCTACTAGATGATCTCTCCATCCCCACTGATCCACTTGGGGAACAATCTTATATTTGTTTATAAGCTGTCGCACAAGTGTTTGTAGTATTTCTTTTTTATTTCCACTAACATAACTTGTAGAACCAGGAATAAATGAATACACGATGTATCTATTTGATGGATCAACATACTGAAGACTAGTTAAAAAATGATTGTCCTTATAAAAATCAAGAAAATAGGCTTCTTCCTCAAGAACTTTCGGTTCATTCAACTTCACAACATAACGTTCTTGGTTAAATTCCTCAAGAAGATATAAACTACTTGTAGTTCCTCCTGTTAACCGCTTATATTCTATAGTGGCTTGAGGAATTATTTTATTAGAAGTTAATTCCTCAAGAATATCTTTAATATCCAATTTTTTCTCCTTCCCACTATTTTTAGCTTAATTTAATTTATATACTGGAAACTCTATTATTACTCAACAACGGAATACGTGTTCATTTTCAAATAAAATAATATATAACGATTAAAAATAACATGTTCCGTTTACTTCTATACACGCTTCGTAAACAACACTCTGCTCCCGCCTTTCCCATCGTAATTTTTATGCACCGACACCCCTTCTATTTCACCATCTCCTACTTCAATTTCAAACCCGATATCACGATGAAATTGAATTGACTTTTTGTTCACTGGAGATGTCACAGCTTTCACAATATGACGATTGTTTGCACGAGCTGCATCGAAAAAATAGGTGTAAAGCGCTGATGCTATCCCTTTTCTTCTATACTTTGGATTCACACCAATAAAATGGACATACGCTTCATCTATATATGTTTGTGAGAAAAAACCGCATAAAAATCCGGCAATCTCACCATCTTGTTCCATAATAAAACTCGTTTCTTGAAAATGAACGAAGAAAAGTTTTGGCAGCATATCTGCCATGTTTCTCCCACCCCACCAATCGTTCAGAACGGAATGAATGGTTACATAATCTTCTGATTGAACTTGTCTCACTCTCATTTTTCTCTTCCTCTCATCTGATTTACTACTCTAATTCATTTATATGACCGATTAGTATGTCATTACAAATATTCTATTTACAATATTTGCTGTTCATCCGTTCATTCCTTTGTTGTTTCTTAAACTTTGACATATTTGTATATTTACTATAAAATAATCCAAATAGTTAGAATATTAAATTAAAAGAGGTGGAATAATGAGTCAACAAAGTTCTATTCAGAAAAAAGCATTAGTTGCTAGTTTAATTGGTAGTTCTATTGAATGGTTTGATTTCTTTTTATATGGAACTGCTGCCGCACTTATATTTAACAAATTATTTTTTGTAAACGAGGATCCTCTTGTCGCTCTTATGCTTTCTTACCTCTCTTTTGGTATCCCCTTCTTTATCCGCCCGCTTGGAGGTATTATTTTCAGTCATATTGGTGACAAAATCGGAAGGAAAAAGACACTTGTATTAACCCTTTCCCTTATGGGCGGTGCAACGGTATGTATCGGTTTGCTTCCTTCTTATGACACAATTGGAATTTTTGCTCCGATTCTTTTAATTATACTAAGAATTATACAAGGACTAGGAATTGGGGGAGAATGGGGTGGTGCTTTACTATTAGCTGTAGAATATGCACCAAAGGAAAGAAAAGGTTTTTTTGGTAGTATTCCTCAAACAGGTGTTACAATTGGAATGTTACTTTGAACCTCTGCCATCTCTTTCATGACAATGATTTCGGGTGATGGTTTTGTTACTTGGGGTTGGCGAATCCCATTTATTTTAAGTGCGATTTTAGTATTCATTTATGGATTCGAAATGGATTAGATGAGACTCCTGATTTTAAGAAAGAAAAAGAGAGCGGAAACATTTCAAAACTACCAATTGCTGATACATTGCGACACCATTGGAAATCTGTACTTATTGCAACAGGAACAAAAGTAGCAGAAACAGGTCCATTTTATATTTTCTCTACGTTTATCGTTTCTTACGGAACAACACAACTGAAATTGCCGAATACATCTGTATTAAATGCGGTGACAATCGCTACACTTATTACCACGATTATGATTCGGATTATGGGAAAGCTCTCAGATAAGATAGGAAGAAAGAAAATGTACATATGGGGTACCGTTGCAATGCTCTTATACGCATTTCCCTATTTCTTATTATTAAACCAAGGTACAACCATGTCGGTCATCATCGCAACTGTAATTGGTTTAGGGATTTTATGGGCACCGGTAACAGCTGTATTAGGTACATTATTTTCTGAGATTTTCTCAACGAATATTCGCTATACTGGCGTTACATTAGGTTATCAATTAGGTGCTGCGCTAGCTGGCGGAACTGCACCATTGATTGCTGCATATTTAATGAACGTGTATAACAATTCATGGATTCCAGTAGCCTTATATATCGTACTTACTTGCTGCATTTCTTTAATTTCCATTGCTGCCGTTTCAACAAAACAAATCGCAGCAAATGCTCAAAATAAAAATATACAGGCTTAGTGATCTGGGGAAAAATAAACGCCCCTTTTCTACTACAAAGGAGGTAAATAAAAATGATTCACATTACAGAAGAAATGGTAAAAAACACCTATAAAATGAAAGATTGTTTGCAAGATGTTGAAAGAGCTTTTCGTTATTATATGAACGATGAAATCACGACACCCGTACGACTGAATGTCCAGCATTCTCAAGAAGAGGCAAACTCTCTTTATATGCCTTCTTATGTAGCTCCCATTGAATTTGCATCTACGAAAATCGTTAGTATCTTCCCGCAAAATACTCAAAAAGGAAAAAAAGCTTTGCAAAGCTTAATCGTCCTAACAGAAACAAATTCTGGTCAACATGTCGCTACAATTGAAGCTTCTTATTTAACAACACTGCGAACGGGAGCGATGAGTGGAATCGCAACTAAACATTTCGCTCGTCAAAATTCTAGTATCTGTGCCATTATTGGCTGCGGTGCTCAAGCGCTTGGACAAATACAAGCTGTCATGGAAGTACGTTCCCTCACTCATATTCTTCTCATCAATCGAACGATGCAAAAAGCATATGAATTTAAAAAACAATTACTCTCCATGTATCCAGAATGGAATGGAACAATTGAAATTATCGAATCAGCCAATGAGGCTGTTTCGATAGCTGATATTATTATTTGTAGTACAACCTCTACTACTCCTGTATTTGACGGGAATAACTTAAAGAACGGTACGCATATTAACGGGATCGGTTCTTATCAACCTCATATGCAAGAGCTCGATGTAACAACATTGCAGCGCAGTAATAAAATTATTGTTGATACATTAGAAGGTGTTCGCCATGAAGCTGGTGACTTTCTCGTTGCTATTGAAAAGAATGAATGGGACTTTTCTAACATCTACAGCGAACTTGGTGATATTATTACGGGACATAAAAATGGGCGTACACATTCTGATGAAATTACTTTATTTAAATCTGTTGGTGTTGCCTTTTTAGATACAGTTGTAGCTAATTCGATTTATCAAAAACACAAGGAAAAGTCACTCGTAAAGTGACACGTTAGTGACTCGACTGTATAAACGAAAATGAATAATAATTCGTCATAAGCACATGTTATCAACGTTTCTATTAAATAAAACATTATATATGAGCGCATTCGAGTGCGCTCTTTTATTTTGGTCACCAAAAGTCACCCTCAAGGAAATCATATACCCCCACACGACACTCTCTCCGTCTTTCTTCCATGAATTTCGCTTCAACTATTCTATAGAAGTAACCGTTAAATGACGATTGAATACGATTGCCCTTCTCCGCAAAGATGGCTTCTTTAAATGAACGTATTGCCTCAGGAATTTCGCTTAGAATTGATTTCTCCAGCTTGCATCGGGTTGTAAGCGACTGCCACTCGTTTGTATGGATCGTAAATCTTAGACGCTGAATTAAAGAACGGTGACACTGCGTTTTTTAATTTCGTTGGTACAACTTCAGGGGTAAATGATTCGTCTAGATCATCTATCCTTATTGTTTTTTGTGCTTTACCTTCGTTAACTTTATCGTTATGGGGTGTTTTTGATCAAACTTTATTTCAAAGCTACACAAAACACGCTTTTTTAATTTGCCTTTTTTATCAAGGTTTATTAAGTTAATTTAATCAAACTTTGTTCCAAGGCTACACTTTTCGCTTACAGCTAAACTAGTGTTTGTGGAAACTTTTTAATCAAACTTTATTTCAAAGCTACATCAATAACAACAATAATAATATAATAAAAAACAATACGAATTTATTGTAAAACGATAAATCATATGATAAAATCATGTTGTCATTAAATAAGCGAGGTGCTTTTTATGAAACAAGTTACGACACTCTTTTTAAAACTAGCTGTTATTTTTATAGGAATCCCAGTTCTTGCATTGTGCATATTTTTGGTGCCTAAGATCGGGAATTTTGCTGGAGAATTGTATCCAGATATTGCTTATATGAAATCTCTCGTTTTAATCGATATGTACGCGGCAGCGATACCTTTTTACTTTGCTCTGTATCAAGCTTTTAAACTTTTAAGCTATATTGATAAGAACCAAGCGTTCTCGGAATTATCGGTAAAGGCTTTAAAGAATATAAAATACTGTGCCATCACGATCAGTACCTTGTACTTGCTAGGTATGCCACTCTACTATCTCATGGCGGAAAGAGTTGACCCTCCAAGTATCATACCAATCGGATTGGTCATTATTTTCGCCTCTATGGTGATCGCCGTTTTTGCTGCTGTTCTCCAAAGACTTTTACAAGAAGCTATTAATATAAAATCAGAAAATGATTTAACGGTCTGAGGTGGAGGATATGGCAATTATTATTAATATTGATGTGATGTTAGCAAAACGAAAAATGAGCGTAACGGAGCTTTCGGAGAGGGTTGGGATTACGATGGCGAATCTTTCCATTCTAAAAAATGGGAAAGCAAAAGCGGTTCGTTTTTCAACATTAGAAGCGATATGTAAGACTTTGGATTGTCAACCAGGTGATATTTTGGAGTACAAAAGCGACGAAGACACTCAATAAAAACAGACAACAACTTTCTTCAACCAATGGGATTAGATAGTGAAATTAAGATGAAGGGATAGCGATTAAACTATCCCTTCTCTGCGTTTATTATTGTTATTTAATTAGAGAATTCCATTGAGGGGTAGCGTCAGGAAAATGCGGATATACAACGCTAAGTAAATTTTCCTGACGATTTCCCCGATTTTAACAGCGTTAAGGAAGTTTTAATGGTCTTAAAGAATCTAGCGAGACCATTTTCTTGAATAAGAGAAGGAATTATTAAAAGTAAATCGAAGCTTTAAATGACGAAGCTGGTTAGCATGATAATGAATAATTAGTGAACTAAGTAATAATAGTATTTTAAGTACAAAATTAGCTTTATTTTTTCAATCTTCTTGTGTAAGAAAACCTATTATTTTACATCAATAGAATCTAATTATAAAGGAGACCAAAGTTATGGAAATTTCTAAGGGAGTAGAGATGCTGGATCTTGAATTTCATGGGAACATTATTCATCCAATCCTTTTATGGGATCAGGAAATGGCTGTTTTAATAGACACTGGCTTCCCGGGACAAATTGAAGATTTACACGTAGCAATGGATAAGATAGGAGTGTCGTTCGATAAACTAAAAGTTGTGATTTTGACGCATCAGGATATAGATCATATAGGCAGCCTTCCTGAAATATTGCATAATTGTGGAAGTAATATTAAAGTTTATGCTCACGAACTAGATAAGCCTTATATCCAGGGGGATTTACCTCTTTTGAAAGACGGGCACATAGAGAATCCACCGAAGGGAAAAGTGGATGATACCTTGATTGACGGTCAAGAACTGCCGTATTGTGGCGGTATTCGTGTCATCCATACTCCAGGGCATACTCCTGGCCATATCAGCTTATATTTGAGGCAAAGTAAAACGCTTGTTGCCGGGGATTCGATGTACAGTGTAAACGGAACATTGGGGGGAATTCATGTTCCAACCACTTTGGATATAAAGGCTGCTCGACAATCTTTGAAGAAATATTTAGACTTAGACATTGAATCCGTGATTTGTTACCATGGAGGATTAAGTAAGGTAAATATTAATGATCAGATCCAAAAATTATAAAGGATACTAATAATGGATTATCATTTATTGAGGCGTTGTTGCTAAACAGATGTGAAGGTTGAAGAATAGCTGTTCCTTCTTAGTACTCAATTTTATCTTTTTAGTTCTTCAACAATACTGACAGTCAATAGAAGGTCGTCATTCTTTAACAATCGGGTGCTTTAATAGAGCAATGAAAAAAGCCTAATTTCTCAGCATTAAATTGAGAAATTAGGCTTTTTAATATTGAAATTTCCTTAACGTTGTATATCCGCATTTTCCTGACTCTACCCCATTGAGAATTGCATTTGTCCCATTAAAAAAATGTTTTAGACTATAGAAAAAAGTATTAGACTATTAAAAAATAGTTGTAGACTGAACGGATATTTTTATTTAACTATAGGAAGTTTTTGATGTATTAATATTTGATTGAATTGAGAAAGGATGTGTTTTTGTGAGAACAAACATTAGAACTTCTGGTGTATTAATACATAATGAACATGTACTTTTACATAAGATGGACGACTTCTGGATTTTACCAGGAGGAGCTGTGGAGTTTAATGGTGTAGATTTCGAAACTACTATGGAAGCCTTAAAAAGAGAATACAAAGAAGAATTAGATGTGGAAATTAATATCATAAAACTATTATGGATAGCTGAAAACTTTTTTGAGTATGAGAATAAAAAGGAACAAGGAATTGAATTTTATTACCTAATTGAAGTCTTAACAGACACATCAATTTACGAACAAAGAAGTTTTGAAGGTTATGAACATGAATCTAATTCAGTATTAAAGTTCAGATGGTTTAAAATCGAAGAAATTGATAGTATCACTATATTGCCAATGTTTCTCAATGAATACTTAAAAAAACTTAAAGAGATGCCAAAAGAAATTGAACATATTATCAGTAAAAAGGTTTAATGCACTCTAAAATATGCATCTTCGATTAAAAGAGCGTTAGGTGAAATCTGGTTCATTATTACTACTTTGGCATATAAATCGAATATTTTTCCTGTCTATTCCTTTTTTATTTAGATATTGAATAAGTTCTCTTATACATTCTCTAGCTCTCATATATAAGTTGTGCATTGATTATGTAGTCTAATACTTTATTTTAATAAAAAATCTTTGTGTAAAATGAAATTTAGTCATCAGTCTACATCCTTATTTTATTAAATTTGAAACATAAGAATAGATAAATACAATTAAACCAATGATGTTTAGTCTAAAACATTATTTTAACTGAACATCCATAAAAGCATACATATTGTTCCCAGGTTTTAAATCCCATGCATCAATTACAGCTTCAATACCATTTTCCATAAGGCGATTTGCTAATGAATTAACTTTTTCTTTATAATCGGGTGATGTCCAAGAATATGAAATAAACACTTTAGGTGGACTTGAACCAAATTCTTTATTTTGTTCCATATGTATTCCCTCTCCTATCTTTTGGTCAATATAATTCTTGTGATAAAAAATCTTTTCTCATTTTATAGTTTGTTCATATGAATATTTTACCATAGCTACTTATGTGGCTTTAAAATAAAGTAACGACGTTTGTAAGAAAGTTGCGATACTTTTCCTCTTTCAATTTAGAAATTCTAAGTGAGTTTTGATCAAACTTTTTTATAAAACTGAAAGTTCATCTGAAAAGAAAAGGATTCATTTTGATTAGACTTTATTCAAAATGAATCCTTTTAAGTTGCTATAAAATACGTGTTTATAAGATGCTTTTACTCAAACTTTATTTAAAAGCTACATTTTTTCTCTCTGTTTCGTATTACTCTTCCTTGTTATTTTTCTATTAGGGATCTCGCCACGTTGTCATCAAGTTAAAAAATCCATTGTTCACCCAAAAGAAAAAAAATGTCTGGATTCTTATGGAAGGATAAAATTTTCGTTTTGGGGATACTTCAAAATCATAGCTTGATGGGCATGGGGTGCTACCCCACATCCATCAAGCTAAAGTGATTTTGTAGCCGTAACACGAAAAAATGCTATTTTTTCGGTAGAATATAGGAAAGGATGATGTTTTGGGTTCTGTTGCAAAGTTTTTTAAATTTAAAGAGTCTGATTGAGAATCGTCATACACGTCCTTTATTTATGAATATTTCCAGTGTACACAACGACCATATTTATTGCACCAGAATCAAAAAAGGAGCAAACAACCGATGGGATTGTTTGCTCCTTTTTTCTTTTGTTAACGTTGTTTTGTCACTAACAAAGCTAATGCTGTAGCCAAAAATCCAGCAGTCAGTTTGCCGACAATAAGCGGTATGACAAAATTCTTCTCCAAACCTGCCACAAATCCTAAGTGACTACCAAATACAAATGCACCACTCACGGCAAACGCGGTATTCACGACTTTTCCGCGGTCATCCATTTCGTGCAAGGTTGCAAACATAGGAATCTGATGGGCAAAGGACGCAATGAATCCACCGAATGTTTGTTGGTTCATGCCCAGCTTTTTTCCCAACAGAGCAAAAGGATTCTTTAGCACTTTTACCAACACAAATACAAACGGAAACGCACCAGCAAGGATAATTGTAATTTTCCCGACTGTCACAAATCCTTCTGTAATCGGTAGCATCCCTGGTATAAGAACAAAACCTGTCAATGTTTCAATAATAACAGTGACAAGTCCAATCATTATAACCATTTCAACACCTTTACCAAACCATGTAAACCCGCGAATCATTATGGATGGAAAACTTACCATACCAATACCGACCATGATAGAAATGAGGATAGATGGCAGCAAGTTTTTCATCATCCATGCAAAATCAAACCCTGCTACGAATCCTCCTGCTAAACAGCCAACCGGAATTGTCATAAGCCCTATTAATATTCCTTTTGCAAAAAAGGGATGGTCTTTCTTTTGAATAATGCCTAAAGCTACCGGAATTGTAAATACGATTGTTGGACCCATCATCGTCCCTAAAAACACCCAAGAAAATAAAGCAGCATCACTCGATTGCGCCATTTCATTCGCAAGTGAGTAGCCGCCCATATCAAGCGCTAAAAACGTCGATGAAAACATTGAAGGATCCGCCCCGAGAAATTGATAAATGGGAGACACAATTGGCGTTAACATCTTGGCAAGAACAGGCGATAAGGAAATCATCCCTACCATTGACAACGCTAAAGCTCCCATGGAACGAAATGCTTCCGTGAATTTTTGCCCAATTCCAAAACGATTCCCAAGCAGATGATCTGCTGCACCAAGCAGCATAAATCCTGTCATCATCATGATAATGATATCATTCATGTTGTATATAACCACCATTCACATGAATGGCCACTGTAACGCATTGTTAGTATGGCCTGTTCAATTTCTATACGATTATAAAATCAGTAATTTCTTTGTTGAATGTGTAATAATTTCATAACCATTCTCTGTCACCACTATATCATCTTCGATACGACAGCCACCCCATTCCGGGATATAAATTCCTGGCTCGACTGTTACAACCATACCAGCTTGCAGCACTTCTGTACTTTTGTCGGAAAGACGGAGTTGTTCATGCACTTCTAGACCCAATCCATGGCCTGTTGAGTGTCCGAAACGATCTCCAAAGCCCTTTTCTGTAATATAATTTCTTGTTAAATCATCAATTTTTTTCGCTTTTTCACCAGCTCGAATCCCTTCTGTCCCGCGTTTTAACGCTTCCAAGACGATATGATAAATATGGCGAAACTCATCCGAACAGCTCCCAACTGCAATGGTTCTCGTGATATCGGAGCAATACCCATTGTACATCGCTCCAAAATCAAGGGTCACCATGTCACCGTGCTCAATCACTTTCTTGGAAGCAATCCCATGCGGCAAGGCCGCTCGTTGTCCGGAAGCAACAATGATATTAAATGCAGAAGAGAAGGCACCCTTCTTTCGCATATAGGCTTCTAGTTCATCTCGGACCTCCCACTCTGTTATACCTGGTTTAATAACATTCAAAATATAATCAAACGCCTGATCGGCAATATGAGCTGCTGTTCTCATTGTTTCTATTTCTGACTGCTCTTTAATTTCTCTTACCTTATCAACTATATTTTCCAATGGAACCAATTCTACATTTACATATTCTTTAAGAGTTGAGAATGCTTTTAACGTCATAGTATTTGCCTCTACAGCCACCTTTTGAATACCGTGCCGATCGATTTCACTTGCCACTTCTTTTTCAAGATTACCGTCATGTATTATGATTTTTGCATTTTTCACTTCATCTTTCGCCTGCTCGATATAGCGGAAATCTGTGATAAAGGTCACGCCCTTTTGCGAAATCAACACTGTGCCTGCAGATCCTGTAAAACCCGTCGTATATCGGCGATTTTCACCCTTCGTGATCAAAATGGCATCAACATTGTTCTTGGTAAGTTGTTTCTGTATTCTTTCAATTCGGTTCATTATCTTTAATCTCCCTTTATAATTCGAATTTTTTTTGGAAACTTCGTTAACACTTCACATCCATTTTCCGTAATTACAAGATCATCTTCAATCCGAACACCGCCAAACCTTGTGATATAGATACCTGGTTCGACTGTGAGTACCATACCTCGTTTCAAAATTCCATTATTGGCATCGTTTATTGACGGAGCTTCATGAACACCGATTCCTAAACCATGGCCGATTCGGTGCGGGAAAAAATCGCCATATCCGGCCGTTTGAATGATGTTTCTTGCGGCTATATCAATATCTCCAATTCGTTCTCCAGGCTGACAAGCTTTCAATCCGGCAAGATTTGCTTGCAAAACTGTGTTGTAGATCGTCTGGAGTTCATTATTGGCATGACCGTAAATGACTGTTCTTGTGATATCGGAGCTGTAACCCTTATATTTCACACCTAAATCAAACAAGGCCGTATCACCTTTTTTCAACTTGTTCGCTCCTGATTTCCCGTGAGGATTACTAGCATTTTGGCCAAACAGGATAATCGGCAAAAATGACATTTCCCGAATACCCTTTTTCTTTAATTCGTATTCAATTCTTCCTAGCACTTCAAGTTCTGTCACGCCTTCTTTTAAAGCCTCGATACCTACTTTCACTCCATAATCGGCAAAAGCGGCCGCTTCTCGTAAAATTGCAATTTCGTTCTCATCTTTTACAAGTCTCATCCCGGTAAGCTTATCATCTAGCGATACAAACTCTATGTTATGCAAAATTCGTTGCAGATTTTCCATGTAAAAATAAGAGATTTCATGTTTCTCTACAGCAAATCGCTTCATCTCGCTCTTACTGTGGATTACCTCACGAACAAGTGCCCACGGATTATCGGAATCTGTATAACTCATGATTTGATTGTTCCAACCTGCTTCCCTCAGCATTTGAACTTCCATACCTGGTGTAATAAAGATCGGCTCGCGATTTGCAAATACAAAAATACCGACAAATCGTTCATGTGGGTCATAATCGAATTGTGATAAATAAAAAATATTATGGCGTGATGTCACCAAGCCTCCTTGAATGTCATGTGCTTGTAATCGTTCTTTCATGTTTATTCCTCCCTGCATCTAAATCAATGCAAGTTTTGTGCCAACTCGAAAGATTAGTGATAAGAAGGAGTCTCAGAAATGGCTGTCTATTATTTCAGACACTTTAAAGCAATAATTGTCTATCTTTTTATACAACTAAAAAGTCACAGCCTAAATCATACTTTTGATTCATCGGTTTTACATAAATTTTTTGTGTGGAGCAACAGCTTTAAATACAAACTCAAATGTTTTTTACGTAACTAAAAAAACAGTGCCGCAACAAATTTCCAGCACTGTTTTTTATCTATCGTTAAAACTTGATACTTAATTTTTTCATCTTATTATATAAAGTAGCTCGAGAAATTTCTAACCTCTTAGCCGCCGCTTGCTTGTTTCCATTCTCAGCTCGGATAGCTTCAATAATTTTATTTTTTTCATACTGATTGAGATCTCCTTGCAAAGATTCATCATGATATAAGAATGGAAAATTGGCTTGCGACATCTTTAGTGGTAATCCTTCTATCGTGATTTTTCCGTCTTCCGACAATAATACTAATCGTTCAATTGTATTCCTCAGCTCCCTAACGTTTCCTGGCCAATCGTATTTTAATAATATGGAAATGACCTGCGGATCTACATAATCAATTATACGATGATATAATAATGAAAACTCATATATAAAGAGATGAAGTAACTCCATAATATCTAATTTCCGTTCCCGCAATGGTGGGATGGTAATAGATAAAATGTTAAGACGATAATATAAGTCTTCCCGAAATGTACCCACATTGACCATTGCTTCCAAATCTTTATTTGTGGCGGCGATGATTCGGCAATGAGAAATCAATTGCTTTGTTCCTCCGACACGATAATATGTTTTATCTTGAAGAAAACGGAGTAATTTCACTTGCATATCCAACGGCAAATCACCAATTTCATCGAGAAAGAGCGTACCCTCATTCGCCAACTCCAGCTTCCCTTTCTTCCCATTGGCATCTGCCCCTGAAAATGCCCCTTTCTCATATCCAAAAAACTCACTTTCAAACAAAGATGGTGAAATGGCGCCACAGTTTACCGCGACAAACGGAGAGGTTGAACCTTGGGAAAGATGGATTGCTTTTGCAAAAATTTCTTTCCCGACTCCTGTTTCTCCAAGCAATAAAATGTTCGCATTCGTTTCAGACATTCTCCTTGATAATGAAACCGTATCCTTTATTAGTTGACTCGAGCCTTTTATTTGCTGAAAAGAGTCGCTTGACGCCTGCAGTCTGGAAACCTCCTGTTGTAGATGATGAATTTTTGAGGAAGCATTCATTAGCTTTTGGTTCAACAACACTTGACTCGTAATGTCCGTTTCCGCTGCCACTGCACCGACAATTCGATCTCTGATGATGACGGGACTACTATTAATCATGACAAATAGGTCCTCTCGAGGATTATGCTGTTTGTAACGAAATAATTGTCCTGTTTCCATTGTTACTTTATTTAACAACATCTCTTTTTGAAAAAACTGAGTCATGTCTTTTCCAAGGATTTCCTCTTTGGGAATGGAAAAAATCCGTTCTGCACCAGAAGTCCAAACAACAGTTTTCCCTCCCGCATCCACAATCGAGACCGAGCCATCTATTGTATCGATCATAGTTTGAAAATAGGCCTGTGAATATTGATAAGATTCAAGCAATGTAGAAAGTAAAGTATCGGAAGCGATGTAGCCCTTTATTTTTCCTTCTCTATCCGTAATAACCACAACACCTGATGTTTGCACTTCTTGAATCACGTCTTGAATAACAGCTTTTTCATTGGAAACGCCCGCTTTTTTCCAATAAAGTTCTTTGATATTCTCGCTTTTATAATGAAGATACTCATTTATCGTTAACATCCAGACTTCACTTTGATGCTGTTTAAATATATATGCTGCTTCATTTTTGTCATCCATATCGGAAAGCAAAGAAAAATTCGTTTGCAACAGGTCTTCTATGCTAGGAAGAAGATGCTTCATAATGATTCCACCACCCAATTGTCTATTTTTCACTATTACTCTATCATTTCGGCGAGTTTGTGTCATGATTAAGGTTCTGGTGCAAAAATAAAAGAGAATAAAGTGCATATATCCCTAACAGAATTGTATTTTATGCTACCAGTCCAAACAATTGATGGATGAATTCTTTCTGATTTTGAACAGATTGGTTCCGTAAATCACTCTGTTCTTTTTTGATCATATGCATGGCTTCTACTCCAGAAAGAATGGATGTAGCTGTGTCAAAAACAGAACCTACCGGTTCATCAGCTATATTACTGGCTCAAGAAATTATCACCTCAAACGGAAGACCCGAATGAAAGTAAACGTCCAAAATGGATATCTATGAATGTCCCTCCCATAGAAGAAAAAATACATACCACCATCCGTATTCATTTTAATGAAGCTACGATTGAAATAGATGCACCTTTTACTCTACAAGTGCTTCTACAAGTGATGCAGACGGTAAAGCAGCTATGATACCAGAAACAGCTATTGAAAGGGTATGGATCGCACAAGGAGCTACAGACTTACGTAAATCCATTGATGGACTGGCAGCCATTGTGAAGGAAGAGTTTGACTTAGATCCCTTTTCTTCTTGTTTATTTGTCTTTTGCAATCGCTCACGCGATAAACTAAAGATTCTCGTGTGGGAACATAATGGATTTTGGTTGCACTATCGCAGATTGGAAAAAGGAAAGTTTGACTGGCCAACTCAACATCCAAATGTCCCACTCACCATATCAAGAAGGCAACTGAGGTGGCTTCTTGATGGATTTACTTTTCATCAAAAACAAGGGCATCAAGCCGTATATGCGAGAACAATCCTGTGAAAAATTCGTATGTTTAGAAGGAATTTGATTCATTTTGTCGAATGGGAATCTACTTATCACGTCAAACGATGGGGAATTGGTTATTATACGGGGCTGAACAATGGTTAGTGATGTTGTATAAAAGGATGCATGAGCATCTACTCGCTCGAACCATCCTGCATGCGGATGAAACAACCTTCCAAGTCTTACGTGAACCTGGTCGTGCCGCAACTACCAGGTCCTATCTGTGGTTATATCGTACAGGACGAGAGGATACGCCTATCGTTCTCTATGATTATCAGCCAACAAGGGCAGGCGAACATCCAAAACGTTTTTTAACAGGATATCAAGGATATCTACAAGTGGATGGGTATAGTGGGTACAATAAAGTACCGAATGTCATCCTTGTCGGATGTTGGGCGCATGTCAGACGTAAATTTGATGAATCCTTAAAGGCTTTACCCGATTCACAGAAGGGTAAAAAGGTGAAGGCGGCCGAAGGTCTGCACTTCTGTAATCAACTATACTCCATTGAGAGAACACTAAAACATGTCGACCCTACAGAACGATATGAACAGCGACTTGAAAAAAGCAGACCCATTCTGGACCTTTTTTCGGCATGGCTTCATGAACAAAAAGACCGAGTCCTACCCAAAAGTGCTCTAGGAAAGGCGATTACTTACTATGTGCCCGATTGCGAATTAACTCGACTACAAATTATAAGTCATTAATCGTTTTTTTATTTCTCATCTATCATTCACTCAATACATTTATCCTGCAATATCAGCCGAAGTGAGAACCCCATCAATATTTCCGTCTACAATGATACAATGCCCCCAAAACATATCTCCATCAAAAAAGAACATCTCAAAATCACCTTCTGGATAAACACTTATGCTGTCTAATTTCATGAAATCAATGAACATTTCTTTTGTAATCTCATCTATCTCTGCCTCATCATTATCCTGTAGCCATTCATTTGCTAACTCTACTAGTTCTCCTGAAGCGTACATTTTAATTTTCCTGTTCCATTCACCCTGCTCCTTGAAAAGTGCATATGCTGTTTCCAACGCAGACTTCATAATATGCTGGTCTTCATTCCAATCAAAATACAAACTACATTCTTCACCACCCCAAGAAATTCTCTTTTCAAAAAGTTTAACTCTTTTATCAAGCGAAAACTCGCCCAACATCTCATCATTATAATAAACCGGCTTCATCGAATCTTGCAATATTATTTCAAACTCATCATCTCTATATGTTGTTTCCAGAACCTTAACAAGCATCATCGAATTTTCTGCCCTACGGACCTGTAATCTTACAACTGTATTCTCTTTTAAAATTTCTCTTGATTGTTCCAATTCTGCATCATCAACCAACCATTCAAGTCGTAGCTCTTCTTTTATAACAGTTTCATTGTTATATAAGTTTTTCCACGCAATCAAATTAATTGACGCATTCCACATAATGTTGTCACCTGCTTTTCCCGCACCAATTCCTGATGCCCCTGTGACAGCTGCTACCTCAATAACATTTTCTGTGAATCTATTCTCAAATCTAATTTTTTCACTCGATTTACTCAATTTAACACACATTCCCTTCATCACGCTCAAGCACAAATCGTATTGAAAGTACTTTGCGAGTTTTCTTGTTTTATTTTAATTGTACACTTAGACACGTATTCGATATATTGTAACTGATCCCTTGTACGTTAAGGAAGCATTTATTTATTTATTTTACTGCCTTTTTATTTGTGAGGTTAATCGGCATGGGGTAAGGCCATTGAATTCATATCCTTCTGAAAACTTTTCAAATATTTTTTTAATATCTTTATCTTTATTTAATGATAGACTAACAAATTCATAGTAATTCATCACATATTCATCTGAATTAACTTTTGAAAAGTTAGTCAAAAACTCATTAACTTCCTTCATAAATCTTCTCCTACTTTTGCTTTTTTAACACTTTTATACGACTTAGGAAATTTATAAAGTGAAATTTTAATCAGTGATGGTTTTCTTCATCCCCACTGATTATCAGATCTCGCCAATCGGGCTTTTACGAACCGTTGATCCGCCATCTAACTTCTTCACTTTCATCGAATTTTGAAGTAGAGGTCTTACTACCCACAAATAGCCGGATAAAAATAACGATTGTTTCATTTCATGCTTCTCTTTTTTCGCAAAAGCAAACTATTTGGTAAGTACTCTATAACAAAAAATCATATTGTATTCATTTTTTTGATTAGAGACCTTATAGCTTCTGAAGTAAAACGTATCTCTCCATTTTTATTTACAATTACTTTTTCTTGCATACGTTGTTCTAACCAATCATCTATAAACGCAGGTGCATATCCGCCACAACTGAAGATATACTCTCCCTGTTCGCCCGCACACGCTATAATTTGAGAATAGTCTTCAAAATAGTTGCTTAGAAACTTTTTTAAACTGGCGACTATATAACCAAAATTGCAAATCGTATAGCAACATTGACTTTTCATCAGCATGAAGGGAAAATGTCCTTTTTCTTCAATTATTTTAGTAGAAATCTCTCTAATTTTACTTTCAATTTCCGATACCTCGTCTATATCCTTAGAGATTTTCAATACAATCAGTGAAAACTTGGCATTCTTCACCATATCTAAATATTCTCCTTGATTTGTTCACTATTATCATAGACTTCCTCATTTACAAGCCCTCTAATAAAGCTTTCAAAACCTTTTGCTAACCATGTAATTTTATAGTCAGATTCTTGATCTATATGTACAACACAAGGTTCTCCTTTTGGGCCGGGCTTGAAGTCGAATCGGCATATAAACCATTTTTAGAAATTCAAAACAGCTACCATTTGTCTCTTGAACAAACGTATATAAAATTCTGATGGTCGTAAATTATCTCCATCATATTCAATTTTAACATTTACTTTAACTTGTTTCCCTACTTTTAAGCCCATTGTTACATTTCAAAAAGCACACAATCCATTTGCCACAGGTAGCTACATCCACGAATCCTGGCACACCACGTAGCCACCGTTCTTTTGTATCGAATTTTCTTTGTGTCATTCAATCTTTTCCCGTTGCTACAAGGGCATTGCATGTAACTCCTCACCGCAACACAAGCCACTTTCTTTGCGTAAAAAAAGAGCTGATGCTTCTTTCTTGAAACATTAGCCCTTATCACTGTTATAATGCACATTATATTACAATTATACATTCATTCTTATTTACACTTTTGTTGCATTTATTATAGATAATTCATATTTATATACAATTTACAGTTCAAATTTTTGTAGTAATAGTATATTCATGTTATCTTATTTCACTAATAATTTTTGTAATGCCATTACCTATTATTTTCCCAATTTCGTTAGCATACGATGAATCGGGTAACTTTTGCTCATCAATCTTTTTTCTAAATCTCCCCATCGCTATCAAGCTAAAGAAATTAATTACCTCCAAAACAAAAAAATACGCTATTCTTTCTGTAGAATCATAGAAATGGAGAGCGCTTTTTATAGCTATTTCAGATCTGTATCAAATAGACAAATGAATGTAAAGACTATTTTTCCCTTCTGTTTCGAGCCATACAAAAAGACACCCAAGAGCTATCAAAGGCGCTACATCGCCTGTTCAACCTCTTACGGCGAAACATAGGGAAGAATCTATTTTATAGTGATGTATATCAATATACTCTTGGACAATCAGTTCTCGTTGGTTGATAGAAACAATGTTCTTTGTATTGTCCTGCTAATGCCTGATTCCACCAAACAGACGGACAATTTCCTACGGGATTGAAAAACCAAAGGGAATTGGTTGCTGGATGTCCCCTCCAATATTCTAGGCATTTTCTTGCCAGCTCTTTGTCGATTTCTCTTGCACGTTGATAAAAATATCCCTTTGTTACGGCTTCGAATGAATAACTTCCGCCTTGTTGTTGGTACACCATTTGTTGAATGTTTGCGATTCCTTTAAAGTCTAAACAATCACACATCACTCTGTTCACACCCACATTGCCAACATCTAGCATCCCTTGTTGCCCTTCTCCTTCTGCTTCTGCTCTCATTAGACGAGCTAACAAGTCTACATCACTTTCTGTGTACGCAATTCTCATTTCTATCCCTCCATTTTCTTTACAACTATATGAGGTCCCGCCACACATCCATCAACTTAAGGATTTATACTATTCTCAAAATTAAAAGCGCGTTACTATTCTCTTATGTTAATAAGAAAGGGTGACGTGCTTTTTATGAATATGAATCAAACACAAGAGTTGTCTTTATTTGCCGAAGAGTTATATCACTTTACTTACTGTTGACAGACACGCTATACATTCCTCTTGCATAAGCATAAAGATTGATTCTCCAAAACACTCTTTTTGGGGTAACATATATTGGTAATGACTAAAGGGAAAATAAGAATGAAAAATATAACAATCACCCCTATGTAAATATTGGCCAAGATATATACACTTCTACAAAACTGTGACAGATTATAGATCAAGCTTTTCGAATTCCTATATTTTATGTTAATTTTTTTTAGATATTCTAATGTAAACTTTCATATATTTGTTTACATTCACATCCCCTAAAACATTGACTTTATCTCAATTCCCTTGATATCCTCAAAATTAGCAAGAAAAGTATACATTCAAAACACTATAAATAAAGAGGTCTAGAAACCCATGAACAAAAAAAGCTAGGTTCATGCTAGGCTTTTTATATAAGTGGGATTATCGAAAGTTACTTTACTAAAACACCCGTTAGCCAACCATGAAGCCATTCTTCACCACAGAAAATGAAAGAAAATATCGTTCTTACATGGTAGTAAAAATGAGTACCAATATTCTCCTTTAACATAGCCTAAATAAAAAAGAGAAGAAAACAACGTTCCCTCTCCATAGCTTTATTTATTAGTGTCAGTAATTTAATTTATTCTAATAAAATGTAGTTTACTACTCCTTAATATAAAAATACTTTGTTTTTTACAAATAATACTCAAACATTTTTGCAACCTTTTCTTTCATTTTTTCTTTTATAGATAATTGATTGACGTCAGAGGATGTTACTCGCTTTGAATTTTGTAAGTCTGCATTAATGACTGGCTTTATTTTCGAAATATAGACAGGGTCATGGATATAACAGTTCATTTCTTCATTTAAATGAAACGAGCGCGAATCAAAATTCACGGTCCCAACCATCAATACTTTTTCATCAATCAAAAATACTTTACCGTGTAACACTCCCTTTTTATAACCATATACTTCTATTCCCTGCTTTAATGCTTTTCGGATATATGGATACGCTGCTTCTTTAACTAACAGTGCATCCGAATGAGGTGAGAACAGAATTTTGACACGAACTCCCCTCTTTCTTGCATCTACTAATGCGTTCCAAATAGTTCTGTCTTTTGGTATAAAATAAGGTGTTAATATAATGATGGACTCTTTTGCTTGTTGAAACAGCATTGCATAATCTTGCCCAAGTTTTTCTCCGCTATAATATGCAGTAAATCGATGCGAGGTTGCTCCCTTTTCCTTTATCGCACTGTGTATCGGAATCGGTTTCTCTGAGTTTTTCTTCCAGTCTAACACAAATTGGTGTTCTAGATCTTGAACTCCTTCTCCTCGTATTTGAAGGTGATAATCTCTCCAGTAACCAAGTTTTGCTTTTTCTCCTAAATACTTCTTGCCAATGTTAAATCCGCCAATGTACCCAATCTTTCCATCAATAACTGAAATACGACGATGATTCCGATGATCCAAAGAAGAAGAAAGATAAGGGAAAGCAGGCTTATTGTAATACGTAAAATGCACTCCTTTTTTAACTAATAATTCTCTTTCCTTTTTCTTTAGTAAAATTCCACCTAGCCTGTCCACTGCATAGTATACTTCTACACCTTCCTGACTTTTTTGCCTCAATAACTCTAGAAACTGATGACTTACTTTATCATCAGCAATAGAGAAAAAGTTAATATGCACGTAATGTTTTGCTTTCTTTATATCTGAGAATAATTGATTGTTTAACTGTTTCCCGTCTGTATACATAGTAATATCACTTTGACGAATAGGATATTGGCTAGGCTGCTGGTCAAATCTCCCACTTTTTTCAGCTGCTGTTCTGTCAATTTCATCCCAAACAAACAAAACAAAACATACGCCGATAAATACAAAGAGAATTACCAGGAAAATTTTACCTATTTTTTTCAACATATTTAATCTCCTTTATATATTATCGTTTTCTTTCTGTTAGTTTTTGTTATCGGGACAAAACTATTCCATATCCATCCATGAAGCTAATCTTTACCATAGAATATGTAAATAATTAACACTTCTAGCGCAGCAGACCCCAATCCCCTTCTTTGAAAGCTTTTATCGATAAAAAAATGAAAAAGCCAAAAGTCTTCTTTACTATCAGCTGTATAGTGCAAATTGAAGAAACCCACCATTTTATGCTGATTGTAGACTCCATAAGGTTCAACTACCCTATCGTCTGGCCTGATATATGCCTTAGCAAGAGCAATAGCAACAGGAGGTGTAACTGCAGCAACAAAATCTTGCTGCTCAATATTTACAGAAAGTCCAAGAGCCTCTCGCCAGTTTTCAGAAGTTATTTTTTCAAACTTACTTGAGACATGAGTGATAACCTCCAATTTTTACATTTGATTTTTTATGATTGAGTAGCATTTAAATCTTATAAAAATGATGTAGGTTTACATAGATCTCGTTAGTGGAAGTTAATTTCTATACTAAATCATATTCCATTATCAGCCAAGGAAACCACCATGATGCATCCGTTTCTTCTACAATCGTATTAGCATATTCTGATAATTTCATCGCTGTATCCAATGTACTAATAAAACTCTTTCTGATTTTGGACAGATTAGTTTTGTAAATTAATCTGTCCCTTTTTAATCATATGCATGACTTCAACACCACTCAATATAGAAGTTGCTGTTTTATACGACTTAAATCCCAACATAGAACGCACGCGTTATTTTATCGGGGTGAGTGTTGTGTAACTGCACCGCTCCTCCAATAAAAACTTTCTCAACATACAACCTATAGACTTCGCTTATAACTCTTGTTAACATATAATAACGCTGCGAACGCCCCTTGTTAAATCATTGAATTAAAGATTTGTTCCTCCACTATTCTCATCTCCCCTCAAAATAAAAAGAGAGATATTTGTCCCTCTTTTTATTTTCTGGTTATATCACATCGTTCCTTTCATCACTAAACCTAAAATGGCCATTACAACTGCACCAATAATAATTCGCAAAATCCAGGTTGTGTTCATACTAATTTTCTCTAATTGCTTATTAATTGTAGTAATATCTTTTTCATTTATAATAGTGCGCGTTTCCAAACTTCGTATATCACGTATCACCTCTTTTTGCTCTAATTTTAAGTTATCTATTTTTTGTTTTAATCCTTTCAGCTCCTCCATTCTTTCACTCCCTTATTTTAAATAAAAAACATCTATATATATTATTCTAGGGGTGGACAAAGTGTTCTTCTACATGCATAAAAAGAGCCTGATTAGAAGCTCTTTACTTATAATCTGATTTAAAGATTGTGATACCTTCTCGTGCTATTATTTGAAGCTTCTTCATCATTCTTTTTACTATCTGCTTGAATGGCTTGTTGTTCTGCCATTACCTTGTAGTAATCTTCTAGTACTTTTCCTCCGTCCTGATTATTGATAAAGAAGGCTTTGAATCCTGGTAAGTCCTCGCTTCATTCTTGGGCTGTTGAACAAGCACTCTTACTTCGCAAACAAAAATGACCCATTTCCTATAGAAAGAGGTCATTTTCACGTTGTTGAAAAAAGATTATGTTAAGAAAATGCCGAATTTTTTTGGCATTTTCTTGATTTCTATTTGTTTTATAGAATGGTTTCTTCTATAATTTGATGTGTTAGGTGTAAACCAACTTGCTTAAGCGAGCGTAGTTTGGTCCACTTTTTTAAGTTTTGTATGATGGCGGTCATCAAAACTTGTACTTTAACCTTTTGAACTCCACGGTATCGTGCATAGCGCAAACCGTGGAGTTCTTTACTATGTGCGAAACTCAGTTCAACCGTAGACGGACGAACGGAACGGAGAATTTTTCCTCTTATTGATAAGCGCTGTTCTCTTAACTGATCGTAAATTTCTTGATGGATAGAAATTCGCAACACACGATCTTGGTTTTCTTTTTTCGCAAATGGACAGGATTGACAACTTCCTTTAGGTGGTCTGAATTCATGATAACCTTGACGATTCGTTGTTTTATAATAAAACGGTACACCGCAAGGACAGGCGTAGAGATCCTCGTTTACTTGTTTAAATTGATAACGACGGCACTTTGGATGATCCTTCGTTGTAAATCGACGATAAGACATGTAGACGAAGAAGCCACGTTGAAACAACCTTCGCGCGAGGGAAGCGTTGTAGTAGCCTGAATCAAGGGCGATTTCTTTCGCATACTTCCCCAATAATTGATTTAACCGTTCAACTTGTCCGATCAATTTACGATGCCCAGGCACATTCGCGGCGGTGACATCTGTGGCGATGATAAAGTTATGAAGCGAATCCACGATACGGTGCTCAAAATAGGCAAAGCGTCCGCGTTGATCGTGTTTGACGGACAAGCGAGCGTCAGAATCTACAGGGCTAATGTTTGTCTGTTTTTCTTCTATTTTTGAGCCTTTCGCTTGTAAAGGTTTCTTCCCATGACGCACACGGTGATCGTTAATCATCACTAAATCCTCATCTTTTTCTTCTATTACTTTTTCTTCCGCCAAGATTTCGCGTACACGCTTATTCGCATTCGCTTTTAATTCTGTTTCATCCGCCACCCATGTTTCGTTTGCGATAAACCCTTCTTGTTGAATCACACGAAGGCAATGCTGAAAAAGCTCCTCCCAAAACGTCGCATTTCGTAGACGTTGCGAGAGAAACTTAGAGATTGTTGAGTGATCTGGAATCTTCTCATTCGAGGAAATCCCTAAAAACCAACGATACGTCGCATTCTGTTTTACTTGATTACATGTAAAACGAACCGAGCGAAAGCCTTCCAAATACTGAATTAATAAGATTTTCACTAACATAATCGGATCTTTCGTTGGTCGACCGATACGATGTGGATAGAACACTTCCAATCGCCTTGTCACAAAATCCCAATCCATCACTTGATCCATCTTTACTAAATGATGCGAAGCATCATACATCATTTCATAGTACTTTCGATTTTCTTCAATTTCTTTCATGGAATATGTAACGTACATAAAAAATCTCCTCGCTTCATTTCATTCACGAGGAGATTTTATCGAAATTTTCAGGTTTTGTCTATTGACTAGATTGTTTTTCAACAGTATGAAAATGACCCATTTCCTATAGAAAGAGGTCATTTTTTATTAACTCACTTTTTTCAAATTGAAAGCTGGCTTTTTTACCGCTCCCTTTTTCACAACATATAAACCGATAAATATAACAAGTCCACCGAGCAATTGCATCATATTGATTCTTTCCCCGATTGTTACCGCTGCGAAAATCACAGCAAACAATGGCACAAGATACATGTACACCATCACTTTTGTTGAACCAATTTTACTAATGCCAACGTACCACATTGCCAGTCCAAAGATTGTTGCAAATACGACGGAATAACCTAGTGAACCCCAGCTTAGTGTATCTGTCGGCCATGTTAATGAGCTCACATTGAATAAACAATATACAACGAGCGGCACGATTCCAATTAATGTAGACCAAGAGGTTACCCGCATCGCCGAATATTTTGTAATAAGTGGCTGTGCCAGAATGGGATACCAACCCCATGCAATTGCGGCAACCAATCCAATGATATTCCCAAGCCATGCATACTCATATGTAGATTGATTCGTATGTCCTGTTAACAATACGAGTGCTGCACCGCCAAAGGAAAGTAACGAGCCAATTTGAATTTTTATCGAAAAACGTTCTTGTTTGTGTAGTACCGCTAAAATCCCTGTAAAAATAGGTGACATAGCAATTAATAACGAAGCATTTGTTGCAGAAGTATATTTTACAGAAAGCATAAATAATGTTTGATAGAGTGTCGTTCCAACTATTCCAACGGCTAGTAGTCTTAGCCAGTCTTTTCTTTCAATTCGTAATGAACGCTCCATAAAAAAAGTAATAAGTAATAATACCGGAGATGCGATTAAAAAGCGTAAACTATTAAATTGAATGGATGACATATATGCCACTCCATATTTTCCGATCGTATAATTCGCGCCCCATACTAAAGCAACCGATATAAGGAGCCACTCCATTTGCCATTGTTTCATCCAAATCTCCCCTTCCACTATTTAGCATAATAAAATTGGCTGGATACAACACCGTCCAATTGGCTGTTTTTTCACCCAGCCAATTTGCTATAATGATAATAATAAAGAAATAAGGAGACGTCAGCGATGGAATGGCAGTTAGATACAGATAGTAAAATTCCGATCTATCAACAAGTGATCGATTATATCGAAAGACGTATTATGTTTGGGGAGCTTCCGCCGGGCAGTTTTCTCCCATCAGAACGAAAGTTAGCAGTGCAACTGAATGTAAACCGAAGTACCGTTACCACCGCTTATAATGAACTACGTGCAATGGGCATTGTGGAAAGTACAACAGGAAAAGGTACACGTGTTAGCACACATATGTGGGGGGTATCTCCAACCTTCACACCAAACTGGAGAGGTTTTGTAGAGGGTGGTACTTTTTTACCAAACTTACCACTCCTTCGTCATATTCGTGAACAAGTGCAGCAAAATGAAAATATAATAGATTTTGCTAATGGCGAACTAGGTTGTGATTTATTTCCGCATGAGCAATTACAAAACATTTTACATGAACAACCTTTAACACAATCACTTAGTTACGATCATCCACAAGGCTATCTCCCCCTGCGGCAAATAGTAGCAAAGTATATGAAAGAACATTTACAAATTGATGCGACAGAACAATCCATTATGATTACTTCCGGCGCTCAGCAAGCTCTTCATCTCATCGTTCAATGTTTATTAAATCCAGGTGATGCAGTAGCCTTCGAAAGCCCATCACATTGTTATTCGTTACCTCTTTTTCAATCAGCAGGTATTCGTATTTTCCCATTACCGGTTGATGAACATGGCATTCATCCAGACGATGTACATGAGCTATACCGAAAACACCGTATTAAAATGATTTTTTTAAATCCAAATTTCCAAAATCCAACGGGGACGATGCTTCATCCAGATAGAAGAAAAAAACTTTTATCCCTATGTGCGGACTTACGTATTCCAATAGTTGAAGATGATCCGTCCAGTTTATTAACATTAGAAAATAAACAGCCTTGTCCAACTTTAAAATCGATTGATGAAAACGGAACGGTCATTTACGTACACTCTTTATCAAAAATGATTGCACCAGGATTACGAATTGGTTGGCTTGTCGCCCCGCAATCTGTCGTAGAACGATTATCAGATGCAAGGCACCAAATGGAACTAGGATTAAGTATATTTCCACAATGGCTCATGCAGCAATTTTTTAAAACCGTTTCGTTTGATACGCATTTAGATCGATTACGTCAGCAATTAGTGCAAAAAAGAAATGTATTAGCAGACGCCTTGCACAATACTCTTCAGGAGGAGGTTTCATTTTCCATGCCGACTGGTGGGATTTATGTATGGGGGAAATTCAAACAACCTATCAATGAAAAACAACTCGTTACGCAAAGTCTAAAACAACAAATCGCTTTCATGCCTGGCAGTATTTTTGGTGCAAAAGACGGATATATTCGGTTATCATACGGTAAAGTGAATACAAATCAAATTGAAGAAGGTATCTTTCGTCTTCACGCTGCGATCAAACATTGTCAAACATAAAAACGCCAATGATTCCTTTCATCGGCGTTTTTACAATTCTATTTAAGCCCCCGATACTTCGCTGTTGTTAGCTCTTGTATATATGGCTCTATGTCAGGCATTTCTATTTCTCTAGCTAATCGAATTGCTAGCTCTATATCATAAGGAACACGGACAAGCTGCATAGAAAAACTAGCTGCTTCTTTTTGATTATATGCTCCTTCAAAAATTAAATACGAAGCTTGTGTAATTTCAAGGGGATTTCCTACACTACCTGCATTACATAATGTTTTCCCTCTGAAGTTCTGGACATAAGCTTGATGTATGTCGCCGTAACAAACAACATCAGGCTGCCTTTCACCTTCGATATTTTCCGTAAGACTACTATTCTCAAATAAACTTTCACGCTGCTCTATTGGAGCACCTGGCTGAACTCTCTCATATAAACTTCGCGGCGAAGCATGAAACATTCTAATTAATTTCCCGCTCATTATAAATTCAACAGAGAAAGGGAGCTCTTTTAAATAATTTTGTTGCTGGTGAGTTAATTGGTCTTGATGCCATTGTATCGTGAGTGATTCACTACGTTTCGTAATAAAATCATCCCAGTTTCCCATTACAACATGTTCACACTTTTCACGAATTAGCTCTACCGATTTACTAGAATGCGGCCCTTTTCCAACTAAATCTCCTAAACAAATAATTTGCTCTATCCCTCTTAATTGAATGTCTTCAAAAACTGCTTCCAAAGCCGGAATATTTCCATGAATATCTGAAATAACCGCAATTTTATCCAAAGTACTACACCCTCTTTTTCTATTTTTCACAATTAAATATGTATACGATATTCATCTATTGATTTATACCAGCCTGGTATGTATGATGTAAATCCATCATGGTCATCAAAAATTCGATTCAATCGCTCTTTCATCCTATCTAATAAATCTGGTGTCACTTTATGTGACCATACGATATCAGATGGAAAAGTCATCGCTGCATACAATGTATATAGTTTCCAAAAATGTAGTGATGGTTCTCCATCAAAGTAACCGTGTACTTGTCCAATTGCAAAAGGCGCACTGATTTTTGTTGTAAATAAAGCGACCTTATAAAAATCATGAATAGGATCTCCGAATCCAAATCGATCAAAATCTATAACCGCTTGAAATTCTTTATTATGAAACATCATATTCGCTGGATGAAAATCATCATGCAGAAACACAATTGGGCGGTCTTTTAATAAATATTTATGATCTTCCACAAATGTAAGAACAGGATCCAAATCAATGTAATCGACTTCGTATTCCATTAATTGAGTTAGATACCTTTCATACTTCGCCCATCGATACGTTTCCCACGATTCTTTTACATCATTTTTTTCTAATGTGTGAATACGTTTTAATACTTCTCCTGCTGCTTTTCCGGCTTTATATTGCTCTTCAATCGTCAGTTTCCCAAGCGCAACTTCACCATCTTCTCCATTAACCCATCCATATACTTGCACACATTTATTGAATTCCGCTAGATTTAGAAAATGGAATGGTATCGGAACTGGAATACCACTCCATTCAAAATGACGTATATATTCAAATTCTTCCTGCTTATGTTTATTCGTGGAAAAATCACATACTTTTATAAAATACACATCGCCATTTTCCAACTCAATTTTATACTTTTCATCGAATGAAAAACCTTTTGGAATAAAACTACTTTTTATAACATTAGGCCAATCCAATTGTTTTTGTAGTTCTTTTACAATCTCATCCATTTTCATCATTATACTAATATATATACATACTACCAAAAATTTGATAAGCGTTTTTCCGTTCATGCTCCCCTTTAAATTCAATCGCAAAAGGAAGTTCTCCACATTGTTTCAAACTCTCTTGCACTAGTCCCTCTCCTTTTGGTTCACAAAATTGCACCTTCATATTTTCAAGCGATATACTTTGACAAAGTGCATTCCATTCTTTATGAATTTCAACAGGATTCACTTGCACCTGTAAAATGTCTTTCCACTTCGCAGTTGTTTCACGAACATTGTTCACAGCGTAATATACCGTTTGAATTTCCTTTACTTGGTTATCATGTGGGGTAATTACACCCACTTGTTGTAAGTCTATTCTCCTACTTTCATCTGACTCCTCCCATTGTATAAAGAAAGGAAATCTTGGACCGTTTTCTTCCTGATTCACAAACAACATTTTCCACTCTATAAGATGTCCATCTTTTCTTATACGTTTCCCTTCAATTGGACCAGTTATGTGTAAACCCTTTTCTACAAATGTGGCCGCAAGTTCTTCAATTCGATCTGTACGAACTGCAATTTGTAACATCCCTTCTCCATCCATCAATTTATCTATAGCTTGAAGAACAAGTGGATTATCTGCTTGCTTCGCCTTATTTTCATTTTGAACAGCTAAAAACTCAATATAAGCTAAATCAAAATAACTTAAACTATTCCAAGTCCCCCAATTCGTATGCTCTCCACCTTCCAACACATGAAATCCGAGTGATTTCATTCGTTTTACCGCTTCTATGGGCGTTCCTTGAATCACATGAACAAGATGATCAAATACTAACATCCTATATCCCCCCTTCTCTACACTCTTCCATTATATAACTGTTCTTTTATTTCAATCAATTCAAAATAATTATAAAACCTAGTTGATTTATGAGATTAATATGCATTATAATGATAAGAAATTAATATATAGCTGATTGGAAAAACCAAAGGCTCTTTTCTCACACGAGAAAAGAGCCTTTTTCATTTACGATTACAGGAGGATTTTACATGCAAAAATTAATTGTCTTTGCTATTATTGGATTTTTCGCTCAATTGATTGATGGAGCACTTGGAATGGCGTACGGAGTAACGTCTTCCTCTTTATTATTAATGTTTGGAATTGCACCAGCTATCGCTTCAGCATCTGTTCACTTGGCTGAAGTTGTGACAACCGCAGCATCTGGTATATCCCATATTCGCTTTGGAAATGTCGACAAATATACCGTTTCTAGACTTACATTACCAGGGGCAATCGGTGCCTTTGTCGGTGCTTGTTTTTTAAGTAACTTGCCTGGAAATTTAATTAAACCCTATATCTCACTCTTTTTATTTACATTAGGTGTTTATATCTTATTAAGATTTATTATTCAAAAACAAGTACTTCAAACAAATACTAAACGTATACCTGGCAAACAACTGATTCCATTAGGACTATTCGCAGGCTTTGTTGATTCAACAGGTGGTGGTGGCTGGGGGCCGATTACGACACCCGTACTTCTTGCACGCGGCAACGAAGCACGTAAAGTCATCGGTTCCGTTGACACAAGTGAATTTCCTGTATCATTAGCAGCAACCATTGGATTTTTCATTTCACTTGGCTGGGAACAAATCAGCTGGGTTTGGGTATTTTCACTTATGCTCGGTGGCATTGTTGCAGCTCCAATTGCTGCATGGTTAGTACGAATTGTACCATCTCATTTACTTGGTGTACTTGTTGGTGGGCTTATTATTTTCACAAACATTCGCACATTACTAACATCGTTTAAAGTGGATCCAACCATTATTGCGCTCTCTTATATTGCCGTAGGTCTCGTCGTTGTGATTGCTCTTATCTTTTCTGTTCGAAGTCATTCTCAACTTACAAAACAAAATGTTGTATATCAGAATCAAAAACAAGTTTCGCCTTAAACTTACAAGATAAAAAACCGACATAAACCCCTTCTTTTTAGGTGGGAGAGAGCATCCGGCCATGCATAGAAGCGATCAGATCCTTTTTCTGCCCAGACATAGTGAAAACAAAGAGAGAAAACGAGTGCATGTCACCTTTTGTTATCCATAGCCGCAGCTATATGTCGAAAAATCAAAATGGATTTATTTAGAAACATATACGAAATTAAGGTAAGCAGACATATGGTTTGCTTACTTTTTATTTTCATTTACATATTTTTAATATTTCATAGAAATTATACTTCAAATTCACCAATTTCCTTCCCTACATTGTTAACATATCGTTCCTATAGAAGACATCATGTAAAATAATGTCGAATTTAATTTTCTGAATTTTCTCTTAATTCAGAAGGGTTTTTCATGTTTTTTTGCGAAATATTTGTATAACAGGGTTTTTCTTCGATTCTTTTTTAAAATTTTTTACATAATACTAGGTTCGGGTGGAGTTTTGAAAACGTTTCCTATACAATAACCGATCTTTTTTGATTTTTTCCTACAAAATACCTTGCAATATTTTCAGAAAGTCATTACAATTGCCATATATCAAAAATCATAGCAATAAACAAATCCTCATCAATCCGATGAGGTAGAGGTTGCGGCTTTTAATAGTAGAACGGCTGAGACACAGAGAATGTCAATGAACCCGTTTGAAAGGAAAAGCTGCCGAAGTTTGTACTTCTTCTCTGGAAGTATTGGGCTGGGGCTGTCTCCAAACAGGAACAGAACTGTCACGTTTACAAATTACCGTGTAAACGTGGGGTGCTATCTTAACGGAAGGGTATGATGGGGTGGTTATTTGTGAAACGTTCCGCCAAACTACTTTGGTGGTTTTTTGTATTTATCTCCCCCGCTCCTTCCTATCTTACAAGAAAAGGAGTGTTGAACATGAATAGCGCTACAAAACAATCTACCTCTACAAATCAATCCGCCAAAGGACAAGGTGAACTACGGCGTGGATTGAAATCTCGCCATCTTACAATGATTTCTCTCGGCGGTACAATTGGTACCGGACTATTTCTTGCCAGCGGTGGTGTCATTCACACTGCAGGACCTGGTGGTGCTCTCATAGCATACGCCGCAATTGGAATTATGGTTTACTTTTTAATGACAAGCTTAGCTGAATTAGCTGCTTACATGCCTGTTGCAGGCTCATTTAGCACATATGCAACAAAATTTGTCGATCCATCACTTGGATTTGCACTTGGATGGAACTATTGGTACAACTGGGCCATTACAATTGCCGCTGAACTTGCAGCTGTAACATTAATTATGAAGTTTTGGTTTCCAAATACTCCTTCTTTACTTTGGAGTGGCATTTGTTTAGTCATTATGTTTCTTTTAAATTATTTATCTGTAAAAGGCTTTGGAGAAGCAGAATACTGGTTTGCACTCATTAAAGTGGCAACTGTTATTATCTTTTTAATTGTTGGATTTATGATGATCTTTGGCATTATGGGCGGTGAACCTGTCGGTTTTGAAAACTTCACAATTGCTGATGCACCATTTAACGGTGGTTTCATGGCAATCGTAGGTGTATTTATGGCAGCTGGATTTTCATTCCAAGGAACTGAATTATTAGGTGTCGCAGCCGGTGAAACAGAAGATCCAGAACGTAGTATTCCAAAAGCAATTCGCTCGATCTTTTGGCGTATTCTTTTATTCTATATCTTCGCAATTCTTGTAATCGGTCTATTAATCCCATATACAAATGAAAGTCTTGCAGCAAGTGATGTAACGGTAAGTCCATTCACACTTGTATTTGAAAAAGCAGGTGTTGCATTTGCCGCATCGGTTATGAACGCTGTTATTTTAACTGCTGTTCTCTCTGCTGGTAACTCTGGCATGTATGCTTCCGCTCGTATGCTTTGGAATTTAGCTCGTGAAGGTAAAGCACCGAAATTTTTAGGAAAATTAAACAGCCGCGGTGTACCTGTTAACGCATTAATTGCGACGGCTTTAGTTGGTTGCGTTGCTTTCTTAGCTTCTTTATTCGGTGACGGTGTTGTATATATTTGGCTACTAAACGCTTCTGGAATGTCAGGCTTTATCGCATGGATCGGAATTGCAATCAGTCATTATCGTTTCCGAAAAGCATATATCGCACAAGGGAAAGATTTAAAAGATTTACCTTACAAAGCTAAATGGTTCCCATTTGGTCCTATCTTCGCCTTTGTACTTTGCTCCATTGTTATCCTAGGACAAAACTACGGAGCGTTTACAGGAGAATCCATTGATTGGAACGGTGTACTTGTTTCTTATATTGGTTTACCACTCTTCCTAGTCGTTTGGTTAGGTTACAAATTTAAAAATAAAACAAAAGTGATTCCGCTTGATAAATGTGAACTAAAAGAATAAAATCCTATCAATTTTTCATTATAAACTCATAAAGAATAAAGGTAAGGGACCCTATTAGCTATGTTTAATAGAGTCCCTTACCTTTTTATTTCTTGTATCTATTAGCTAACCATTTTGAGTTATGTATTCCCATTAGCTCGATAATGATGAAGTCTCCTCCATTTAAAGAAAAAGTCCAAAACTTAGACACGGAATTTCAAGAGTTTGAAGGAATTTATTCTTTCTACATAACAAAAGATATATTTTTGAATATGTAAAAAAACTAGTATGAAACTAGCTTCTTTTGTCATTCACTATGTACCAGGCTAAGTTTTTATGAAGCATTTACATCTAGAACAACTGCCATTTCTTTCCCAAACCGGTCCCCTTTGTCTACAAACCCTAAACTTGCGTACAAAGCATGTGCTCCCTGATTTTCTGGATGATAGCCCACAACAATTCTCTTGCAATTCGGTAATTTAGACATGTTTTCAATTATCAACTGCGTTGCAATTTTTCCTATTCCTTGCTTTTGGTAATCTTTATCAACCATTATTCTATAAATCCAGTAACCATCTAATTCTTCTTCAAGTGTATTAAACATTAAAAACCCAACTGCTTTTCCTCCCAAATGTATAGCAAAAGGCTTCAATGATGGCTCAAATTTAGACTGTGCAATTGATACTGCATTAGATCCTATGTGCTTGATCTATTCTTCAGAAACCTGTAAGTTACAACACTCATACCAGTTTTCTGCATTTAGTTCTACAAGTTCAATTTTGATGTTAGTCATGGACTTCCCCTTCTTTTCTGCTTTATTGGATATTACGCTCTCCATCTTTTTTCGTCTTTTTTCTTTCTTTTCCTGCATAGTTTCTCACTTCTAAACAAAAAATAACGTTGGAGGTATACAAAATGCAACAAAAAATTAAACAGGATCGCTTCAAATCAAGTCTTGGTTCTTCACAAGTCGAAAGTCAAGGAACTACTACACAAGAAGCAGGTTCCATTAAAGTACCTTCATCAAATAAGAAACAAAAACGCAGTTAATCATATTTTTTTAACGCAATTTATACAAATGGTCCATGTATTAGAATTATGTTTGATATATGGACCATTTGTATGAGTGTTATTAGAAAAAGAGCTCCTTTTATTTAAAAGGAGCTCTTTTCACGTTGTTGAAAAAGATTATGTTAAGAAAATGCCGAATTTTTTGGCATTTTCTTGATTTCTATTTGTTTTATAGAATGGTTTCTTCTATAATTTGATGTGTTAGGTGTAAACCAACTTGCTTAAGCGAGCGTAGTTTGGTCCACTTTTTTAAGTTTTGTATGATGGCGGTCATCAAAACTTGTACTTTAACCTTTTGAACTCCACGGTATCGTGCATAGCGCAAACCGTGGAGTTCTTTACTATGTGCGAAACTCAGTTCAACCGTAGACGGACGAACGGAACGGAGAATTTTTCCTCTTATTGATAAGCGCTGTTCTCTTAACTGATCGTAAATTTCTTGATGGATAGAAATTCGCAACACACGATCTTGGTTTTCTTTTTCGCAAATGGACAGGATTGACAACTTCCTTTAGGTGGTCTGAATTCACGATAACCTTGACGATTCGTTGTTTTATAATAAAACGGTACACCGCAAGGACAGGCGTAGAGATCCTCGTTTACTTGTTTAAATTGATAACGACGGCACTTTGGATGATCCTTCGTTGTAAATCGACGATAAGACATGTAGACGAAGAAGCCACGTTGAAACAACCTTCGCGCGAGGGAAGCGTTGTAGTAGCCTGAATCAAGGGCGATTTCTTTCGCATACTTCCCCAATAATTGATTTAACCGTTCAACTTGTCCGATCAATTTACGATGCCCAGGCACATTCGCGGCGGTGACATCTGTGGCGATGATAAAGTTATGAAGCGAATCCACGATACGGTGCTCAAAATAGGCAAAGCGTCCGCGTTGATCGTGTTTGACGGACAAGCGAGCGTCAGAATCTACAGGGCTAATGTTTGTCTGTTTTTCTTCTATTTTTGAGCCTTTCGCTTGTAAAGGTTTCTTCCCATGACGCACACGGTGATCGTTAATCATCACTAAATCCTCATCTTTTTCTTCTATTACTTTTTCTTCCGCCAAGATTTCGCGTACACGCTTATTCGCATTCGCTTTTAATTCTGTTTCATCCGCCACCCATGTTTCGTTTGCGATAAACCCTTCTTGTTGAATCACACGAAGGCAATGCTGAAAAAGCTCCTCCCAAAACGTCGCATTTCGTAGACGTTGCGAGAGAAACTTAGAGATTGTTGAGTGATCTGGAATCTTCTCATTCGAGGAAATCCCTAAAAACCAACGATACGTCGCATTCTGTTTTACTTGATTACATGTAAAACGAACCGAGCGAAAGCCTTCCAAATACTGAATTAATAAGATTTTCACTAACATAATCGGATCTTTCGTTGGTCGACCGATACGATGTGGATAGAACACTTCCAATCGCCTTGTCACAAAATCCCAATCCATCACTTGATCCATCTTTACTAAATGATGCGAAGCATCATACATCATTTCATAGTACTTTCGATTTTCTTCAATTTCTTTCATGGAATATGTAACGTACATAAAAAATCTCCTCGCTTCATTTCATTCACGAGGAGATTTTATCGAAATTTTCAGGTTTTGTCTATTGACTAGATTGTTTTTCAACAGTATGAAAAGAGCTCCTTTTATTTAAAAGGAGCTCTTTTTCTATATTTGTTCAGGGTATAACCAATTTGGTAATAGCACACATGATGAAGCATGTTAGGAACTTCAAGATAAATTATACTAGATTTCCATACATATTTTCATGCAATTTTGCATGAGGACATAAAGAAATATGGTATATACAATGGTTGACTGAGTAGAGATGTATAAAAAGATGTATAGAAGATAGAAAGAGCCCTGGAGATCAGGACTCTTCGTGTATTTTTGCTGATAGATTAGTATGTTTTAAAAATCTTTTTCCAGTTAATCTAAAAAGAATATAGTTCATACTCAAATATGTCATGCCAAACAGTATATTGAACTACCCCCACCTACCTCTACACGAGCTTGAGGTGGGGGATTCTACTGTTTCTGCCTAACAAAAACACTTCCTCTCGTTCAACAAAGAGGATACAACGATATAGAAATTCGGTAGTGTCCTTAGGCAAGACGACCTCTTTCTGTCTTCCGAGGAGAACAGAAAAGGTACAGCTACTTTTTCTTATATCGAGGCGAAGAACACCCTGTCATTCATCCAGTTCCTAGACCTGTTATCTGCTCTGGTGACAAGTGTAAGAGACTGGGACAAGGCGTCTTTTTCATTATGCAAACAGTTTTGCTAGTTTTTTCTTTTCACTTTCAAATAAGTCTAATCGTTCGATTTGTAATGCCTCTTTCGGCTGATTCACATGATATAACTGATAGAAATGATGCGTACGAATATCAAATCGATTGTTTAATTGATGCCAATGGGTCCAGTGGTGCGCTTCTTTCTTTAGAATATAAGGTTGAAGCACTTGAGGCACTTTTTCTTTATACCCTAATCCACGACGCCCAATCGTAAAGGCCGCAGATTGATGAATAGAGATGCCAAGTTTCCGCATATATTTCATCTTCCCTGAGATAGAAGTATATGCTGGATTGACTTGAAAGACAGCCACGCCCATTTTATCCGCACGACCCAGAATTGCGTCTGTCATCTTCTTATAAGCGAACATACTCTTCATTCGATTCGCTCGCTTACTTCCGTACCGATCCCCTGCCCTAGATTGCGTGGTATCTAACTTTTCTATTACAATCGGCTTGTTATACCGCTCTGCTAAGTCAACTAATCGAATGACTTCCGCTTCAATTATCTTTGTGATTTGTCCGGTAGATTTACCTATCATGGAAAAACGGAGGGAACCACTTCCTTTGTAATTCCCATCCTTCGTTACATGCGCCCAAGCAAAATGTTTTAGATTACAATCTACACCAATCACTCCATCCGCTTTACTGTAATTCGTGTGAGGTTTTTCCGGTACATCGACTAAGCATTTCACAATATAATACTCACCATAGTCTTCAACAGACCACGCAATCGGTTTGCCGTGTTTTTCTTATTCTTACACTGTAATTGGTTTGTGATTACTTCCTCAATGATTTCTTGTCCATACGGGAATGTGACAGCTGGAAACATAACCGGTTTTCCTGTACTTGTCGTCATCCATAATTCCTGCTTCTCAATAACATACTGAAACACAAAATTTCCGTGTTTGGCATCTTTACGGCCAGATAAAATGAGTTGTTTATTTCGGGCGCGGAAAAATAATGTTTTCCATTTGTCATGGTTATGTATAAACTCATCGATTGTAAATTGAGACCGAAACAGTTTTTTACTCCCAAACACCGCGCTAGGAATATGCGTTTGGTACGATTCAAGCTTCTGCTTTAAACGGTATTGTCGATGAGTCAAACGACCGATTTTTGCTTGAATCCTTTTGATTTGAACATCTAAGTACTGGTGCTCAAACAGATATTCATTCAGCCAAATGAATGTGTCCTCTTTACGAGACAAGGAGATAATATTATTGTTCTTCGAAAAGCGGGAGTTTTTGGGAAACGTAATCTTTCCTTTCACACAACTTTGTTTGATTTTACGAAGCTTTGTCAGTTTTGTACGTTCTTGCTTCAACTTCTTTTTGATTTTCTTGAGCTTCTCTTGTGTTTGTTTCTCATATATCTTCCGTAACTCCATTAAACCTGTAAACAATGCCTTTGCTTCTTGTACCGCACTGTTTGCATAGTAATCATTCAATTGATATTTCCGCTTGAGAACAAGATGAAGACTATCTGTATGCATCTTACGGCTCCAACGTTTTTCCCGAACAATCGTTTGAAATGCAAAACGTTTCGCCCGATTAAATGTTTCCATTGTCTTTGTCAATGTATCTACCATTTCATACGGTACATCCCTTTTATAGATCCGTTTCGAAAAATACGCTTTCTTCACCTGTTCTCACCTCATTTTGTTTGATAAGACAATTATACAACAAGACGGAACGTATGTTCTACAAAAAGATGGTTTTCCTTAAAAAAAGAAAAAAACCGATTCATCCCCCACCTTTACTTCGTTTAGAGGAGGGGGTCTTCTCGGTTGAAATGATAAAATGTTCGTGTTGGTGGTACTTCAAAAGCTTAGCGTGATGGCGATGTAGCGGTACTTCTATGAAAGTTAATATACAAACAACATCAATACGCTTGTAACGATTCCGACCCAAATACAGAGAATGAAGCAATAGCCCATGATGTCTTTAATCTTTAGTCCTAGCACCCCTAACAGAGGCAATGCCCAAAACGGCTGAATCAGATTTGTCCATGCGTCCCCCCAGCCTACCGCCATGGCGATAGTGGCCGGATCTACGCCTAGCTTCATACCTGCCGGGACTTGCAGCGGTCCTTGTAAAGCCCATTGTCCCCCACCAGATGGTGCCAATAAATTCACCAATCCCGCTGACCAATATGTAAATATATCAAATGTATCCTTTGATGCGATGGATGTCATCCATTCAATGATAGAGCTTCCTAATCCTGAACTTCCCAAAACGGCGATAATTCCTGCGTAAAACGGAAACTGCAAAATAATCGGAGAAATGGATTGTGCAGATTCTTTGAATCCTTGTGCAAAGTTGCCGAGAGAACCATGCAGCAGCAAACCGAGTGACAAGAAGAATAAATTAATGATATTTAAATCCAAGCTGTGATTGTTCATGAATTCATATACACAATACAACGTACCGATTGCACCTAATAATATTCCCAGAACCGGCGTCCATTCCAATTTTTCCGCGGCGCTTAAATCTTTTTGAGGAGGTTTTACAAAAGAAGTTGTATCTGTTTCAGCAGCTTTATAGCCGATAATCCCGCTTTTTGGAGCCATAAGTACGATAATAATCGGCATCGTGATGAACAGAGTGAAAAAAATAATTAAAGTAGAGAAACTAAAGATTGTTTGCGAGGTAGGGATAATCCCAATCATCTCTGCAAGAAAATGACCCTTTGTAGCAATTGTCAAGCCAATAGAGCTGGAAAGCCCGGCACTGTATAAGGCTGTCGGAGCATAGGCAGCTGCTACAAGCAAAGGAAAATGTGCATCCGGATTCTTTTTCGCCACTTCCTTCGCCAGGATTGCCCCTACAACCACCGCCAATCCCCAATTGATGTAGTACGCGATTGCACTGATCAAAAATGTCATCGCATAAGCCTTTTGAGGTGTATCGGCTAATTTGGCGATGGACTGCAAACCTCTATTGATGAATGGGACGGAAGCTAACGTCATCCCTGTAACCATCAGCAATACCATTTGCATCGTAAAAGTCAAATAAGTCCAAAACCCATCCCCCCAAGATTTTACGATTGCGTATGGCTCAGATGGATTCATAAAAAAGGCCGCGATGAAAGTAAATAGAGTGAGCAGCACAGCAATAACGAATGCATCCGGGACATACTTCTGCGACCATCTCGAAAATACATTTGCACATCTTGTAAGCAATGATTCTCTCTTTCCTGGATCTGCACCTGTGTTTTTCTCCAATTGGGAATGATTCATCAACATTCTCCTTTCCAAATTGTAATAAGATTAATATAAATACCATTCCACAAAAGAAAATAAATTCCTTTTGTAATCCAGGTTTATCGCCATCAATCTAACAAAATTAAGTGCCCTAAAACAAAAAATGCACTATTTTTTGTAGATTTATAGAAAAGGATAGCTTTTTTTCGTTTTTGGAGTATGATTTTGTCTTACCTTGATAGATCTGGGTACGGCAACGATTCACATATTAACCTCACCTAACTTCTTTTCTTTGCTTCTTGCAGAACTTTTGGACGGGGGATTACTGCCCGCAAATAGCGAAATAAAGTATTACGTCTTCCTTCGTTCTAGCTTTTAGAATTATCACCTAATCCTTTTAGTATCGTTAATTCAAGTTGATTGACTTTCTTATTGTTCACTTTTTTGCCATAATAGAACGTAAGTATAGAAAAGGTAGGGATTCGATGAATATTCGCGTAACTGATGAAGCAAAAACAGTATTACATAAAATAGACTCTGATAATAAAAGCATCATACGAATTAGAGGCACAATGACGAATTCTTGTAGTATATTTGTTGATGTTGATTTAATCGTTGACGAATACAATGCTCATGATGTTGTATTTGATGACGAACGACTCATTATACAAATGGATGAGTTTACAAAAGACTATATTGGGGATACACTAAAACTCGACTATAAAACGACAGGATTTAGTATTATGACTCCTAGTGAAACACTTGTCTATGGATTATCGATTAAAAAATAAAAAATGCCCTTGTTTCTTCATAGAAACGAGGGCATTTTTTTACAAATAATTTTGCATATCACAACTATTAGCTAAATATATCGATTATCATTTGAATTCATTTTAATTTTTAAAAGGTATTATACATCCTAATCATGAATGTAAGTTATAGGCTACAAAAAACACGGCCATCAGGAGTGATTAACTGTGAAGATACTAGAACACGAAACATAAAAACTTTACCTATCAATAAGAGGTCCTCCATTAAAATTGTTTTACTTTATCCCTATTACAACAACTTTAATGGAGGGTTTACCTATGAAGAAAGATAAACTATTTTTAACGTTATTAGAAAGTGCAAATGAAAGCTTTACTGGCTGGGATTTTTCCTTTATTACAGAAACTGGTCGAATGAAAAGTCAATTGCTATCATGGTCTTATGGTAGTATGGCAATCCACCTCATACAAAAGGCTAGTTCCATGCTTGATATGGGAACAGGTGGTGGAGAATTCTTATCTATGTTAAGACCGTTCCCTCAATCAGTCTATGCTACTGAAGGATACCTACCTAATGTGCCAACCGCTAAAAAGAAACTTGAACCTTTAGGTGTACAGGTTGTAGAATTTGCAAACGATCACAACCTTCCTTTTAGCAACGGACAATTTGATTTAATCTTGAACCAACACGAATCATACTCACCAGAAGAAGTAAGAAGAATACTTTCTGATAAAGGCATTTTCCTTACACAGCAAGTAGGTGGATTAGACTGCTCTGAAATCAATGAAAATTTAGGCGTTCTACTAAACCCTGAATTTAGTAATTGGAATTTAGAAGCAGCGCTAAAAGATATACAAAACAATGGTTTTGAGGTTTTACATTACAAAGAAGAATTTCCAGTTCAAAGATTTTATGATATAGGTGCTTTAGTATATTATTTAAAAGCTATTCCTTGGCAAGTACTCGATTTTGATACCGAAACATATGTAAATGAACTATACAACATTCATCAAATCATGCTACAAAAAGGCTATTTTGATGTGAAACAACATCGATTTTTTATTAAGGCAAAAGCAATATAATTTTTAAAAGTGTCCTAAAAAGAAATATAGCAAACCTTTTAGGACACTGCAGTACCTTCTATGAAAATGTCAAATGACTTATAAAGTGAAACTTTAATCAGTGGGGGAATTCTTCATCCCCCACCTAACTCCTTAACTTCCTGCCGAATTTTGAGGTGGGAGTATTACTGCCCGCGAATAGTGGAATAAAAAAACCGAGATAATTTGCTTTTATCTCGGTTCTCTATTTCACCTTTTAAAAATCGGTCACAAACTCGCTAATTTTCTGCTGAAATACATAATCAAAATTATATTCTTGCCCTGTTAGTTCTTGATTCACAAGAATTGTTGTCGCCCCTATTTCTCTCTTTGCAATTTGCGGAAACGAAGCAACTGGCTGTACTTTTAACGAGGTTCCCATCACGAGTAATACATCTGTTTCATATAATCGTTCAATCGCTTTTTGAAATTGTGGCAATGTATCTCCATATAGAACAACATCAGGATTTAAAATAAAATTACATGTTTCACAACGTGGCAACTCATGATCAATCATGTATTGTAAATCGTATTTTGCACGACACTTCGGACAATGAGCCGTTTGAAGCGTACCATGTAAATCAATCACATGTTTGCTGCCACCTAATTGGTGAAGCCCATCAATATTTTGGGTTAACACCGCAATATCTTTTCCTTGTTCTTCTAATTGTGCTAGAAACCGATGACCACGATTTGGTTTGTATTGATGAAATGTATTGATTTGAAATATTGCTTTATAATGCTTCCAAAATTCTTTCGGTTTTCGGTTATAATAGCCTCTTGATAAATACATTTCTACATTCGCATCTGCATATAATCCATTTGCTGAGCGAAAATCTGGAATCCCGCTTTCTGTACTAGCACCAGCACCAGTTAACACTGTAATTTTATTTGCCTTTTCAATAACGGAACGAACTTCCTCATATTGCTGCACAACTCTCACCTCTATGTATATTTCTTCCTTTATTATAACAGGCAGGTTGTATTTTTGCTTAATGCGTTGCTCCGCCGCTCTCTACAATGTCTATTTCCACTTCTAATACGGTTTGCACTAATAATTCAATTCCTTTTGTAATGGTAGAAAGTGACATACTCGGCTGACCCGGATGGTCACTCGCTTGTTCTGGTAAAAACGGGATATGTACAAAACCACCACGCGCTCTATGTTGTTGCTTTTCCAGCAGATGCATTAACCCATAGAATAGATGATTACAAACAAATGTACCCGCTGTTTGTGAAACAGATGCTGGAATTCCTTCTTCCCGAAGTTTTTTTACGATAGCCTTCATGGGAAGTGTAGACCAATAAGCGACTGGTCCTTCTTGTACAACAGGCATATCAATTGGTTGATTCCCTTCATTATCAGCGATTCTTGCATCGTCTACATTAATCGCAACTCGCTCCACTGTAATATCAGGACGTCCACCTGCTTGACCGATACAAATAACAAATTCTGGATCTACTTCCTCTATATATGTTTCTAATACGTGTAATGAGTGCTGAAAAACGGTCGGAACTTGTTTACTTACAATCTGATATTCCCCAATTACCTGTTGGTGGAGTAATTGTGCAACTTCCCAAGCAGGATTAATATCCTCTCCTCCAAATGGTTCAAACCCAGTCAGTAATATGGTTTTCATTTCTCTCACTCCTTATTAGAATCGATACACTAATCCATACATAATAAACATATTGATAATAAAGATTGTAATTGCAACTGGTACTTGTGCTTTAATAACAGCGTTTTTATCCTTTAATTCTAGTAACATTGCTGGCACAATATTAAAGTTTGCAGCCATCGGTGTTATCAACGTACCACAGTAACCAGCAAACATACCAAGTGCTGCCATAATCGCCGGATTACCACCATGCATTTGTACAATGAGCGGCAATCCAATTCCTCCGGTAATAACAGCAAAGGCTGCAAAAGCATTGCCCATTACAACCGTGAAAAGCATCATCCCTAAGCAATATGCCATCACAGCAACAAATGGATATTCTGTTGGCAGCACTTGACCGACTAAATCAGAAACAACTTGACCTACACCAGACTTTGCAAATATACCACCAAGTGCAGCAAGCATTTGTGGTAAAATAACCGCCCAGCCAACAGCCTGCAATAATCGACTGCCTTCTTGTACTGGTGCTGTTATTTTTGCCTTTGTTATCCCCATTGCTGCTACGAAAGCAAGCAATGCTCCAAGCGCTAAAGCAATTAATGTAACTTTTTCAGGATCAACAAGAAATACATTTCCAAACTGTAACTTCCCTAATGTCAACGTACCAATAATCGTGAAAATAGGAATTAAAATGGCAGGTATGAAAATTTTATTTTTCAGTTTTTCTGCATGTTTCACACGCTCTTGAGTAGGTGCTTCTTGTTCATTTGATTTCGTTACCTTATTTAATGATGCTAAAACAACCATCGCTAATACAATACAACCGATATAAAACGATGGAATGATATTTCCAAATAAAAATGTAATGGAGAATAATGCCCAAAACAAACTAGAGCCGAAGCGATTTGGATGTTGGCGATCTAAAGCAACACGAATAGAAACAAAAGCAACAATAATACCCAGTAAATAATAAATTGTATCAAGTGTAATGAGATTCACCTTACATCGCCCCCTTATTTTGTTTCGGTTCTTTTGCCATAACAGTTGCAATATGTTTATCTATTTGCCTAAACCGAATCCAGCTCACAACAAAAGCTGAAATTGCAGTCGGAATGCCCCAAAGCGCCATATCCCACACATCAACATGCATCCCAACAGAATCAAAGAATCCTTTCATTAATAGGATGGCTCCTGTTGCAATAAAAATATCTTCTCCGAAAAACCATGCTGTATTTTCTGCAGCTGCTGCATTCGCTTTAATTTTCTCTTTCAATTTTTCAGGAAGCTCTCCGTAACGACCATGAGCTGCGCCTTCTGCCATTGGTGCGACAAGTGGCCTTACAGTCTGAGCATGTCCACCTATATTCAACCCAACTGCTGCGGACGCTTCACGAATTGTAAAGTATGACATTAACACGCGACCAGTCGTCGCTCCTTTTGATTTTGTAATCAACGCTTCTGCACGTTCCTTCAACCCGTAACGCTCTAAAATCCCAATAACCGGAAGCGTTAATAAAATTGGCATGGACATATAGCGATTTTCTATAAAAAACTTTCCAAACATACTGATCACTTCATAAAAAGACATACCGGAAACCATGCCAGTTACAATTCCTGCAACCATAACGACTAATAACGTATTTAGTCGAAATAAAAACCCAACAGCCACGAGTAAAATCCCTATTAATTTCACCATCTATGTAACTCCCCCTATTCTATTTCGGTGCACAAACGGAAATGTTTTTCAATCGGAATATTCTGTAAATTTTCTCTGCAAATTGAACTGCATGTGCTCCATCTCCATGTATACAAATCGTTTGTGCTGCTATTGGCACAGTACTTCCATCAACTGCTTGTACATGTTCTTCTTGTACCATTTGAAGTACCTGCGCAATTGCGTTATCTTCACTTGTCACGAGGGCATTTTCTTCTGTACGGCTTGTCAATGTCCCATTAGGCTGATACGTACGATCAGCAAAAGCTTCTTGTATCACCCTAAGGTCATATTGTTTACCAGCTTGTACGAATTCACTATTTGCCAGTCCATATAGAAACAAGTCAGGGTTAACTTTATACACTGCTTTTGCAATTACATCTGCAATATTCGGATCTACAGCGGCCATATTATAAAGTGCCCCATGCGGCTTTACATGATGCATACTTCCTCCAGCTGCACGTACAAATCCATCTAATGCTCCGATTTGATAGATCATATAATCATATACTTCCTCTGGTGAAACACGCATCATTCTTCTTCCAAATCCCATTAAATCTTGTAAACCTGGATGCGCCCCAATGGCCACTCCATGCTGCAAGGCTTTCTCAACTGTTTGGCGCATCACAGACGGATCACCAGCATGAAATCCACAGGCAATATTGACAGATGACACAAATGGAAGAATTTCATCATCATTTCCAATTTGATATGCCCCAAAACTTTCTCCTAAATCACAATTTAAATCAACTGTAACCATCCTTATCCGTCCTCCTTATTTACACTTGTAAGGCAATGAATCTTTTTAATAAATGCATATTTTGTTCTTGTTTTATGTAGAGCTGCTGTGCTTCCTCAATAGAAATCTTAGAAAAAGATACATAGTCACCTGGTTTTAATTGTGCAAGCAGCGGTATATCTGTTGAAACTACATTACCAATACGAGGATATCCTCCTGTTGTTTGTCGATCAGCCATTAAAATAATTGGCTGTCCACCAGATGGCACTTGAATTGTTCCAAATGTAACAGCACTTGATAATAGTTCGACCTCTTCTGTTCGTAAAAGTTCTTCTCCTTCTATACGATATCCCATACGATCTGCATAATTGGATACTTTATATTCCTTCGTAAAAAATGCATGCAGACTCTCTTCTGTAAATTGATTAGATTCAAATCCAGGGACCACTCGAATGATTGGGCGATAACTGTACTTTGGTAAGTAACGAGAACATACACCCCAGCATGTTACCTCTTTATTTTTGTTCTGTAATTGCTTCATTACAAGATTTGCAAATTCTGAGGCTGTACTAATTTGGAACTGATCACCTTTTTTCAATGCCCGGCCTTTTATTCCACCTAAGGCACCACGTACATATGTGCTTTTACTCCCCATTACACAAGGAACCTCAATACCTCCTGCAAATGTTACATATGCTCTACATCCAGATTGTGCCTTTCCGAAACAAAGCATACTCCCTTCCTCAGCTAAAATGGGACGCCATAACGGAATTCGTTTTCCATTTAAAAGAGGTTCTATATTTGCACCTCCAACAGCAAGTAACGTTGGTTTTTTTATAAGAATCTTCGGTCCCGTTATCGTAATTTCTAAACCTGCTTCATTTTCTTCATTTCCGACTAGCATATTAATTATTCTTAATGCAACTTGATCCATGGTGCCGCCTACAGGTACACCGTATTGTTGATAGTGATATCTTCCTAAATCTTGAACGGTTGTATACATTCCTGCATGTAAAACCTCGGCGTTCATGTAGCAAGCCCCTCCCAATCTTGAAACTCGTCTTCTGTTATTGATACAAATCGTAAATACATTCCACTCTTTACATAAGTAGGATTTTCTTCTTCTGGACGAAACAAAGAAATCGGTGTTCGCCCAATAATATTCCATCCACCTGGCGTTTCAAGTGGATATATACCTGTCTGATTTCCACCAATTCCAACTGAGCCAGCTGCTATTTGTAAACGTGGTATTTGTTTTCGAGGAATTGCAAGTTCCTCTGGCATTCCGCCTAAATATGGAAATCCTGGAGTAAATCCTAGCATATAAACAAAATACGTCGCTCCGCTATGAATACGAATGACTTCCTCTATACTTAAATGATGATACGCTGCGACATCTTCTAAATCAGGACCATATTTCCCCCCATAACAAACAGGAATTACAATACTATCATACGGTTTCATATTTCTAGACTGCTCATCTTGTAAGAGCACTTCAATATACTGACATACATAATCATATGGTACGTTCCTATCATTTTTCTTCCATAGCGTATACAAGTCATAATAAACAGTCACAGATGTATACGATGGAACACACTCAACCATTCCAGGAAATGGATTCTGATTTAACGCATGACATAAACCTTGTACATTTTCATATATGTTCATATCAATCTCATTTCCAAATGTAACAACAACTGCCTGATCTCCTAATGCTGCAAATTTCATCATATCCCTTCTTTCTCTTCCCTCCAGCCAAGCTCCATTGAAATACATTTTGCCGTCTCCGTTAATTTTTCAATAAATTGTGGAATTGTTGCTTCGTTATACTCTATTTCTAATCCTGAAATACTAATTCCAGCAATCACTTTTCCATTGTTTGCAAAAACAGGTGCTGCAACTGCCGCTGTATGATTTTCAAGTTCAGAATAACTCATTGTATACCCATCACTTTTTGCTTTTTGTAACATGTTTCGTAACTGATTTTTATCAAGTATAGTTCCCTTTGCAAATTGTATAAGTTGGACCTCTTCTATATATTTTTCTTGTTCTTCTTTAGAAAAATAAGTAAGCAAAATACGTGGACACGCCCCGGCATATAAAGGCGCACGTCGTCCAATAGCTGTATAAACGCGAACGGGCTGAGCTCCATCCACTTTTTCGATATAAATCGCTTCACTTCCATCTTGAATAATTAAATTTACAGCTTGTCCAATATCAGCTCTTAATGTTTCCATATACGGTTTTGCAATATTTCGTAACGATAACCTGTCAGAAACAAGTTGGCCAAATCGTAAAAATACTAAACCAAGTTTATATGTACCATTTATTGTCTTTTGTAAAAAGCCCATTTCTTCAAGCGAGCCAATGAGTCGATATACAGAAGTTTTCGGCATACCTGTAAGTTTCACCATTTCCATCAGAGTTAAAGCCTGATGTTCATAAAACAACTCTAAAATATCCATTATTTTTACTGCCGTCTTATTTAAACTCATGTCGCCTCCCGTTGTTCCGAAAAACGGAACTAAAATTCCGTTTTTTGAAACAAATGTATAATTTAAAATTATAAAATATTCTTTCTATTTTAACAATATATTTTTTCAAAATTATAAAGTGAAACTTTGATCAGTGAGGGAGTCTTTCTCCCCCACCTAACTTCTTTGCTTCTTACAGAACTTTAAGATGGGAGTATTACTGCCCGTGAATATCGGGATAAACTGATTTGTTGAATCTACTTTTTCATTTCTACTAATTCGTACATATTACGAATTCAATTAAAAAACACTAAAAAATAGGTATAGATCAACTTTCGATCTATACCTATTTTTTAGTAGTCTTATATTTTAGTAAAACATTTTCTATATAACTTATTACAGCGCTCTTGCTTGTTGCAATGGCCAAAATACAACTTCACCTTTTCCAACGATTTGTTCTTTTGAAACAAATCCAAACATACGGCTATCTTTTGAAACTTTACGATTATCTCCCAGTACAAATACATACCCTTCCGGTACTTTCTGCTTACCAGTTATTTGTTCGATTGAAAAATCAGGTGTCAAATTCCCCTCGGATAATTGTTCTTTAAATTCTTGCAGATAGGGTTCTTCAATCGACTTTCCGTTTACATACAGAACGTCATTCTTATACTCTATGTTATCTCCTGGTAAACCGATTACTCGTTTTACTAAATCATAGCCTTCTTTTCCATGAAACACGATAATATCAAAGCGATTTACACCTTGTAAATTGTAGCCTATCTTGTTCACGATCACTCTTTCTTCATTCTCTAAAGTAGGCATCATGGATTCTCCTTGTACAAGGGAAGGAGTGAATAAAATACCCCGAAAAACAAAAGCAATTCCTGCCGTGATTACTATCGTTTTAATCCATGAACGTACTTCCTCTTTCTTGCTTTTTTTCATCTTCTGCCACCTCCTCTACAATCATTATCATCGTGTTAATTTTGCTAGTTCCTGTACACGCTTTTGGTCAATTTCAGCAAAACAAGATTTTCCTTCTCGAACAGCTGTACCAACGTGAGCTTCTGTAATTCCCGTTTCATGAAGCAATTGTCGTACATTCTCTTTCGTCACACCACTACCAACGATGAGTTGTATTTCTCCTTGACTCTCTCTTTGCATATCATGTAGTACAGTAATGTTCTCCTCTATATTCCCCTGGCCACCAGATGTTAAAATATGGGTCACCTTTCCAAACTTTCGTAATACTTTTACCGCTTCTACTACATTATCCACTTCATCTATCGCACGATGAAATGTTACATTCATTCCATCCACTACAGATAATAAATCTGCTAATTTTTCTTCATCAATTTGACTATGTTCATTTAAAACACCTAAAACAACGCCTGCTGCACCATGTTTCTTTGCAATTTGTATATCCTCTTTCATCATTTCAATTTCTTCTGCCGTATATACAAATGACTTGGCATGTGGGCGTATCATAACATGAACAGGGATTGTTACTGCATCCACTGCTTTTTTTATAAATGCATAGCTTGGCGTTAATCCGCCTTCCGTATATGCTGAAATGAGTTCAATTCGATTTCCGCCACTTTGTCCAATTCGTTTCACATCTTCTAAACATGTTGCAATAACTTCTAGCATGAAACTACCTCTTTTCGTACTTTTTCCTCATTATACAGTAAGCTGAAATAAGAGGCCTAGTTTTCTCATGAAAAACACAAAAAAGACGCTTTAAAAGAAAGATTTTAAAGCGTCTTTTTCAAATGAATTATTTTATCTCGCAGCAACGGGCAGTAATACCCCCGCCTCAAAATTCTGCAAGAAGCAAAGAAACTGAGTGGGAGAGAAACTGCTCGTAAAAGCCCGATTCGTTCAACTATATAAATCCATTTTGATTTTTCGACATATAGCCGCGGCTATGGATAACAAAAGGTGACCTGCACTCGTTTTCTCTCTTTGTTTTCACTTCGCATGGGGCAGGAAAAGGATCTGACCGCTTCTATGCATGGCCAGATGCTCTTTCCCATCTAAAAAGAAGGGTTTTATCTCGGTTTTTTAATTTGTATTTATATAATAGGCAATAAGAACTAGTTTACTAAGATTTTATCTTTTATCAATACGTGCAGCAATCTTATTTCCAATAAATTGGACAGATTGAACAAGAATGACAAGCATTAATACTGTAACAACCATAACATCGGTTTGGAAACGGTAATAGCCGAAACGAATAGCCAAATCACCAACACCACCGCCTCCTACAACGCCAGCCATAGCCGAATAAGAAATAAAACTCACCGTTAAAACTGTTAAACTTAAAACAAGACCTGATCGAGCTTCAACAAGTAGAACTTTCCATACAATCTGAAATGGCGTTGCTCCCATTGCCTCAGCAGCTTCAATTACTCCTTTTGGAACTTCACGTAATGCTTGTTCTACCAGCCTTGCAAAATATGGAATCGCGGCTACTGACAATGGAATCGTTGCAGCAATTGGACCAATTGTAGTTCCTAATAGCGTACGTGTAAGCGGTACAAGTGCCACCAATAAAATAATAAATGGAAATGAACGAATAATATTTACAATCCCATTTAATATACGGTGTACAATATTTTGTTCCAAAATCTGCCCTTTACTTGTGAAATATAGAATTACACCTAATGGAACACCAAAGATAATCGCGGCTCCAACAGAAAGTCCTACCATTAAAAATGTTTGCAAAATTGATGTCCAAATTTCGGGAAGTAGTGGGATGACATTATTGAACATATGCGATTCCCCTCTCTTGTTCCACACCTAATAGAAGTTTCGCAATTTCTGATTTTGGTTTGATTTGATGATCGTTTAAGTTAAATGATTCCACAACTTCTCCATCTTCCATAACTGCAACCTTATTACAAATTTGTTTAATCACATTCATTTCATGCGTTACGATTACAATCGTAACCCCTAATTCTTTATTGATTTTTTGAAGGAATTGTAAAATAGAAATCGTTGTTTTAGGATCAAGCGCTGATGTTGGTTCATCACAAAGTAATACTTTCGGATCATTTGCTAATGCACGAGCAATCGCAACACGCTGCTTTTGACCTCCACTGAGCTGTGAGGGAAATTGCTGTGCCTTATCACTTAATCCCACGATTTCCAAACATTCTCGTACTCGTTTTGCTCTCTCTTCTTTTGGAACTGATTTCAACTCTAACGGAAGAGCAATATTATCCGATACAGTTTTATTGTGCAAAAGATGAAAGTGTTGAAAAATCATTCCGATTGACTGCCTTGCTGTTCGTAAATCTTTCTTCGATAACTGTGTTAAATCTTCACCATTTACAATCACTGCACCTGAATCCGGCTTTTCCAATAAATTCATTGTACGTAATAAAGTTGACTTCCCTGCGCCACTTAATCCAGCTATTCCATAAATATCATGTTCTTCCACTTGAAGAGATACAGATTTCACACCGTGAAAAAGCCCTTCTTTCGTTTGGAAAGTTTTTATTACATCACGTAACGTAATCATCTTTTTCACTCCTTTTTACATTATTTAAAAGCACGATCAGCTATAAGTGAGAGCGTTACATCGTCCATCGGTGGATTGTGTAATCCAGCACGAACATTTAAATAGTAGCGATGCAACGGATTTTTTTCTGATAAACTTCTTGCTCCAACAATCCGCATAGCCTTATCTACAACAGATATCGCGGTATTCGTCGCGATATATTTTGCTGCCGCTAATTCCGCCTGTAATGATTGCTTATCTTCTACCTCATCATATTTCGATGCAACTTGATATAAGAACGTACGAGCTTGCATCAACTCTAATTCTAGCTCCCCAGCTAGCTTTCTTACATTTGGTAGTGAGCTAATCAGATGATTTAAACTATTTGGTTGATATGTTTTTGCAAATTCAATTGCATAATTTCTTGCAGCTTGTGCAATCCCTAAATAACAAGCTGGTATATGAAGCAACCATCCTGTTCCTTTTGGTTTTGTACGTGGAACCATCGTGTCAGTAAAGTATCGTTCAGGAATCTCAACATTTTGCAACACAAGGTCGTGACTCGCAGTTCCCCTCATCGCCACACTATCCCATGTTTCTTCAATTGAAACACCTTTTTCATGACGGGGAATAATAAATTCTCCTACCTCTTCTCGTCCTTCGATACTAGCAGAGACGATAAAATAATCGAGTACAGGAGCCATCGTTGTAAAACTTTTTCTTCCACTTACAACCCATTTGTCACCTTTTCGTACCGCTAACGTTTCAGGTTTGCCACCACGTGTCGGACTCCCTGTCTTCGGTTCTGTCGCAGCACGGTTAAAAAGAGCTCCTTTTTTTACTTCTTCACAAAACCAGGAAAACATATCAGGGTCCCAAGAGCGATTTTCAGCAAGTTCTTTCACAATTCCAAGATGCCATCCAATCGATAGGGCTGTCGCTCCATCTCCCTCAGCGATTTTCTCTTGAAACAAGACAAAATCATACAATGAGATTGCTTGCCCTCCAAAATCTTTCGGAAGTGTTAATGTTGTATATCCTATATCTTTTAAATTTTTTATATTTTCAAACGGAAAAGATCCCAATTCGCTTAATTGATGTTCCCTTTCCGCAAATTTTGGGATGAGTTCTTTTATCTTCTCTATTATGAGAAGTTGTTCTTCCGTTTCTACAAATGAGAGTGTCATATCACTATCTCCTTTATTTTAAGTAATCCGGTAAGACAAAGCCTTCAAATTGTTCCTCTGTTTGAATCATCTTTTTAAATTCAGGTGAATGATATGCATCGATTAAATCTTTTACAAAAGTTTTATCTTTGTCTTCATTACGAACCGTAACGATGATTCGATGTTGTGCAGGTGTTTTTTCTAATTCAAGTGATTCTTTTAATTTATGTCCAGATGAAATGACAAGATTTCCGTTAATAATGCCATAGTCTAAATCTTTCATCGCTCTTGGAATTTGAGGTGATTCAAGTGGTACTAGTTTAAAATCTTTCTTTTTATACGTCACATCTTTTTCAGAAATCGTTAAAATATTTACATTTCCCTTCAATTTCACCCAACCAATGCCTTCCAAAATACGAAGTGCACGTTCTAAATTAACTGGATCATTTGGTACCCCAATTTTCATACCATCTTTTAAGTCATCTAGCGATTTATGCTTTTCAGAATATACACCTTGTGGCGCGGAAGGAACTTGAAGTACACTCGTGATTTTCGCATCATTTTCTTTTGCATAAGATTCCATAAAAGCGGTGCTTTGAAAAATATTTGCATCAATATCTTTATTCGTTAATGCAGGATTTGTTTCGTTTGGTGAATTAAATTCTACAATTTTTATTTTATACCCCTTTTTCTCTAAATAAGGCTGCACTGCCTTTTTCACTTGATCACTATAAGGACCTGGAGTAAAACCTAAACGAATCTCCTTTTGATCCGTCGCAGATGATTGTGTGCAACCAGTGATGACAAATAAACTGCATACAATACTTACAAGTGTAAAAAATAAACGCTTCATCTTTTCTCCTCCTAAATAAAAACACCCTCTCATATAAGAGGTTATAAGTATCTTTCCCCTCTTATCTACTGCGGAATTAGCACCTTCTATTTACATTTAGGGTTGCTGAAGCTTCGTTGGGCCGTTCCCTCCACTTCTCTCGATAAGATTATATATTGGATTATGTTTCCTATTGTTACACTATTCCGATGAAATTACAATGCTTTTAACAAAAAAAAGATTCCTATTAATTTAGGAATCTTTTTTTACTTAATTATCTCTTTCAGAGAACGTATTGGCAACGATGTAACATAACCAATATAAGAACACAATTCTTTAAAGAAAAACGGAATTTCCGTATCTAATGTTTTATATGCTGACGTCGGAGTCGGAGATGCATAAGCATCCATACCAATATGCTTGGCAATTCTCATCGCACGTTTCATATGAAGAGGATCACTCACAATTGTATACGTATGTAATCCATTATCAATTCCAACCTGCTGAGCATTCTTCAAGTTATCTTCTGTAAAACGCGACTGCGTTTCAATTAAAATATCTTCATCCTTCACGTTATGCTTTAATGCATACGCTTTAGCAGTGCGGGCTTCTTCTTGCTCTGCTTCAAACTTCGTACCACCTGTAAAAATAATTTTTTTAATACTTCCGCTATTGTATAAAGAAATAGCGTGATTAATTCTTTCTCGAAATACAGGAGATGGTTTCCCGTTCCAAGAAGCTGCTCCGAGTACGATGGCAGCATCTGTATCCACCTCATCTGTTTTAAATCGAGAACTCCAAATATCATAAGCTGCATAACTTATAAATAGAATCATAGAGCAAATCATAAGCAAGAATACTTGTATGACTCTTCTTTTTTTACTTTTCTTATTTGGTTTCATTTATAATAGCCTCCGTGCATCATCCATACTTCTAAAAAAACAATATATTTTAAATCATTATATTTGAGTTTATTTGAAAGAAGGTATTTTCCTAATCATTCATATTTTAAAGGGTTTTCATTCCAATAGAGGATTGTCAATTCATTTTTGTTTGTGGTTCATATATTATTATTGCAAACTAAATTTCCATACAAGTCCATTGTAACGAATTTTTTCACAGAAGGGAATGATGAAACAAAAGTATATAAAAGAAGTAATCGTTTTGTAAGAAAAAAGAAGCGCTACCTTCCAAATATATGGAAGTACACTTCTTTTTCGCACTCTTATCTTACAATCCAATATTTCATATGATGTTCTTCAAGAACACACGTAAATCCTGCTTTTTCTAGCACTCTACTGGAAGCAACATTACTTATTAAACAATCCGCTTTAATTGTTTGTACTTCTTCATTTTGCTGCAACCACTCCACGAACGCTTTCGCCATTTCAGTGGCATAACCGTTTCCTTGATAATCTGGAACAATACTATATCCAATCTCTACCGTCCCTGCTGAATCAGGTTCACCTTTACATCCCATATCACCAATAACAGTATGATCCTCTTTATGGATAATTAAGCCACTCCATTTGCTTTGTTCAGGATCTTTTCTTAGCCCTTCTGCTATCCACGGCAAAATTTCTTTATAATCAGACATTGGCCATTCCCTAGATACTTTATATGGAATAACTTTTTCTAGTTCTTCTCTTCCTTTTATAGTAGCCTCTACAAGTTCTAACCTAAATGTAATCATTAGTAATCTCTCAGTTTCAATATTAGGCATATAGTCCTCCTATTTATATACATTTAACTTTCGTATAGATATATATTCCTTAATTTGAATTGTACATCATCATAGTTTTTATCTACTCGACTTACCTAATGCCATTATTGAATTTTTGCATAGATACAAGTGTCAGTAAGCCTTTTTCCGTCAGCAGAAAAGTCTTCATTTCGTAGAATACCCTCCAATTCATAACCTAATTTCTCAGGGATAGTGCGACTTTTAGTATTGGTTGATTCACATCGTATTTCTAATCTTCTTGCTTTTAAATCTACCATTGCAAAATGAGTTAATTCATGTATTGCTTCAGTCATATAACCGTTTCCGCTAAATCTAGTATCAATCCAGTAACCTACCTCAAATTGTGGTTTCGCCCAATCAATATTGTGAAGACTACAAGTACCGATGAACTCTTCTGACCCTTTAAGAAAAATAAGAAATCTTAAACTATCCCTATTTAAGAATTGTATATGAGCTGACCTTAAATTAATTTCTGTGTCGGTAACAGTTGGTATGATTTGCGCAAAAGGCAGCCAAGGTTGTAACTCATTAATGGATGCTTGAATTGCAGCATTAACCTTTTCTCCATCGCCAGGCTTTGGCATACGCAATAATAAGCTTTCGGTATCTAAATTAGAAGGAATTTCAATTAACAGAGGATTCATAATATATAACGCTCCTTTTTTCACTAATCCCAATTACAAAAACAAAAAAACTTTCGTCCTCAAGATATATATCTTGAGGACGAAAGTTTTTTTCCGTGGTACCACCCCAGTTTATTGATGCGTCACCACATCAACCTCTTCAGGTATGTAAGTTATACCCTATTTCTATAACGGGAAATCCCGCCGTATTATCCCTTAGTTCGAAAACTTAGTTAGATACGGAGCTCCAAGTCTTTATTCATTAAGAAGATTAATGCTCCTTTACAGCATACCGGAGCTCTCTGGAAATAATCTCACCTTAATTACTCTTCTCTTCATAGCTTATAATCTTAATTGAAATTATTGATATAATAGTACGAATTATAGTAATTGTCAATTTATTATGTTTTCAACTAGGGATACCGCTACATTACTATCAACCTGGGGTACGGCAACATCGCCATCAAGTTAACGAGAAATAAATACAGGTATATTTATAAAATTGCTTGTTACTCCCTGAAAAAATAAAAAATCGAAAAAAACTGCATGATAAATAACCCTTACGGGCTAGATTTTTTAAAATATATCATTTCTTACTTGGATAGATGTTGTTCGTATGCAATACCTAAAATATCAAACACCGTTTTCTTTCGATATCGATGCGATTTCCGTCCATTTTTATCAAGTAAATGGAACAAGCGAAGAAAACTTTTTGTTAACTGGATCGATTGAAGTTGTATATGGCGATATAATGTTCGAAAGTAATCGTGAATCATATACATGGCTTTCCATTCACTTAACTCTTTTTGTTTCTTGACCAGTAATAATTGCCTCATTTGAAACATCACAGTAGAGGATAATAAGAGCGCAATTAACTTTCCATAGATATGACACTCTAACCGTTCCTTTTTTACATTTGTATTGTGATGAATATGAAAAATAGATTTCCATGTTTTAAAAATGATTTCGATTTGCCAACGAAGGAGTAGAATTCATGAATGGCTTCTTTTGAGACATATTCCGATGGAATATTGGTAACGTACACATTGATTCCTTGCAGTTTTTTGGTTCGATCGCTAAAAGTCATATTCTTCTTTTTCTCTTTGTATGCACGATCTTTTCTACGTTGTGCTTCTTGCTCAGGGGTTAGTCTGTAAATCACGGCTCGTGCTGGAAGTCCATAACTCCGACCGATATAAACAACAGGAATTTCATAACATTCACCCGGCTGTAACTGATTCATGATGGCTTCTAAGTCAATCATTGTGTATTGATATTTTTTCTTAATGGATCCGTTTTTAAAGGTAAGAACATGCTCATTTTTTTGAAATATTTTGGTGTTCATTTTTAATCGAGATAAATAGTACGCCTCTTTTTGTTGGATTGCATCTAAATCAATTAAACTAAAATACCCTAAATCTCGTATGCATAAATCTTGTAAATCAACAGTATGTTGAATCTCTTTCCCATAATTCACATCATTTTGTTTACCTGGCCCCACTTCAACATGTAAAAATTGCCCACTCAGCAAATCGTATTCTAACTGTATTTTTACGCCAGAAGCCTTTCCACTTCCTCCTGAACCAGGATAAGCCGTCGCAAGTTGATCCGAGACTTGAAACGTGGTGGCATCTAAAATCCGAATACGACGAAAATATGCTGAAAAAGAGGAATAGAGAGATGTCATGGATAACAATTGTTTTTGTAATAACTGTGAGAATAAAGAGCGTAAAAATTCCACTGCTTGTGCATTCAACCTTAGATTTAGTCCTTCTGGACTCATCAGGACGCCGGTTTCTGATTCCAAATTTCCACATAGTCTAGCCAGAGAATAACTCGCAATGTCTTGTCCCATCCCAATACATAAGGCAGATAAATCTTGTGCCCTGAATTTACTGTTACGTTGAACAAACTGAGTTTGTTTGGCAAGCTCTGTTAATGCTTGTGGTGAAAAGACGCGTTGTAATTCCTCTGAAAGCAGTCGAAACACTTGAGAACTAGATAGTTTTTTCATAAATATCCCTCCGCTTTTTCTTAAATTTTATACAATAGAAAGAAAAAGGAAAGAGGGAAGCAGACATGTATCCACTAGGTTCTAAAGAACGTCCTATCATCGTAAAGGTTTCGTCTAAAGCAAGAGCAGAGAAAGTGGCTGCGATTTGTGAGGCATACAATTTTTACTACATAGTTGGACTAGAATTCAACGAAGATGTGACGGATTTAAAAAAGCAATCAAAGATTGCTCAAGGCCAGCAAATATTTATGAGAGTTGTTCATGTAACAGTGGGAAGAGGTACAAGTTTTGTTGTATGAACAAAGAAATTGAGCTGGATATATAAAACAAGATACCCTCATTTTTTTCGATTTGGGGGTATCTCGTTTTTCTTAACTTGATGGCGATGGGGTACGGCAACATCGCCATCAAGTTAACGAAAATAAATACAGGTATATTTATAAAATTGCTTGTTACTCCCTGAAAAAATAAAAAATCGAAAAAAACTGCATGATAAATAACCCTTACGGGCTAGATTTTTTAAAATATATCATTTCTTACTTGGATAGATGTTGTTCGTATGCAATACCTAAAATATCAAACACCGTTTTCTTTCGATATCGATGCGATTTCCGTCCATTTTTATCAAGTAAATGGAACAAGCGAAGAAAACTTTTTGTTAACTGGATCGATTGAAGTTGTATATGGCGATATAATGTTCGAAAGTAATCGTGAATCATATACATGGCTTTCCATTCACTTAACTCTTTTTGTTTCTTGACCAGTAATAATTGCCTCATTTGAAACATCACAGTAGAGGATAATAAGAGCGCAATTAACTTTCCATAGATATGACACTCTAACCGTTCCTTTTTACATTTGTATTGTGATGAATATGAAAAATAGATTTCCATGTTTTAAAAATGATTTCGATTTGCCAACGAAGGGAGTAGAATTCATGAATGGCTTCTTTTGAGACATATTCCGATGGAATATTGGTAACGTACACATTGATTCCTTGCAGTTTTTTGGTTCGATCGCTAAAAGTCATATTCTTCTTTTTCTCTTTGTATGCACGATCTTTTCTACGTTGTGCTTCTTGCTCAGGGGTTAGTCTGTAAATCACGGCTCGTGCTGGAAGTCCATAACTCCGACCGATATAAACAACAGGAATTTCATAACATTCACCCGGCTGTAACTGATTCATGATGGCTTCTAAGTCAATCATTGTGTATTGATATTTTTCTTAATGGATCCGTTTTTAAAGGTAAGAACATGCTCATTTTTTTGAAATATTTTGGTGTTCATTTTTAATCGAGATAAATAGTACGCCCCTTTTTGTTGGATTGCATCTAAATCAATTAAACTAAAATACCCTAAATCTCGTATGCATAAATCTTGTAAATCAACAGTATGTTGAATCTCTTTCCCATAATTCACATCATTTTGTTTACCTGGCCCCACTTCAACATGTAAAAATTGCCCACTCAGCAAATCGTATTCTAACTGTATTTTTACGCCAGAAGCCTTTCCACTTCCTCCTGAACCAGGATAAGCCGTCGCAAGTTGATCCGAGACTTGAAACGTGGTGGCATCTAAAATCCGAATACGACGAAAATATGCTGAAAAAGAGGAATAGAGAGATGTCATGGATAACAATTGTTTTTGTAATAACTGTGAGAATAAAGAGCGTAAAAATTCCACTGCTTGTGCATTCAACCTTAGATTTAGTCCTTCTGGACTCATCAGGACGCCGGTTTCTGATTCCAAATTTCCACATAGTCTAGCCAGAGAATAACTCGCAATGTCTTGTCCCATCCCAATACATAAGGCAGATAAATCTTGTGCCCTGAATTTACTGTTACGTTGAACAAACTGAGTTTGTTTGGCAAGCTCTGTTAATGCTTGTGGTGAAAAGACGCGTTGTAATTCCTCTGAAAGCAGTCGAAACACTTGAGAACTAGATAGTTTTTTCATAAATATCCCTCCGCTTTTTCTTAAATTTTATACAATAGAAAGAAAAAGGAAAGAGGGAAGCAGACATGTATCCACTAGGTTCTAAAGAACGTCCTATCATCGTAAAGGTTTCGTCTAAAGCAAGAGCAGAGAAAGTGGCTGCGATTTGTGAGGCATACAATTTTTACTACATAGTTGGACTAGAATTCAACGAAGATGTGACGGATTTAAAAAAGCAATCAAAGATTGCTCAAGGCCAGCAAATATTTATGAGAGTTGTTCATGTAACAGTGGGAAGAGGTACAAGTTTTGTTGTATGAACAAAGAAATTGAGCTGGATATATAAAACAAGATACCCTCATTTTTTCGATTTGGGGGTATCTCGTTTTTCTTAACTTGATGGCGATGGGGTACGGCAACGACTCCTTCTTTTTGGAGCCACTTGTTAATTAATGATAATGTCTTAGACTATAAAAAAATAGTTGTAAACTAAAAAGCTGTTTTCTATAGAGGAAAACAGCTTTTACATAATTCATAAATTAACTATTTTGTTTTGCCTCAATAGAGTAAACGCCTTGTCGAGTACCAAATCTTTGATATGTTTGAGTCAATTTCATTTGTAACCTTTCTAAAAGGTTACGAGAAGGGGTATTAGCCATTTGTGTTACTGCGATGACTCTTGGTAGTTTCAAATCATTAAAAGCATAATTTCCTCCAATTCTGCCTTGTTTAAAACATCATCAATTATTACAATTTGATAAGCACTGTTCTTCCCTTTTGCAGGAACAATCATCTTCATACCGTGTACGTTTTTGCTGTCGCTATATTGGCCGAACATAACTTTGTTGTATATTATCTTTTGGAACGCTTAGCTTGATAGCGATAGGGATAACCCCCACTGATCAAAATTTCACTTTATTGATTTCGCTGCGCTTCCCGAAACTCTTCTTTAATTTTATTCAATGTCCCTTCCTCTGTAATCAAACGATATGCTGTACAAGCTAATGCTTTTGCCGCCGTAAACAAAGCTTGATCTCCAAGTTCTGAACGAGCCGCTTCTCGAAACTCGTCTGTATGTGCGATTAAATCATCAGGTCCAATTTTGATATACGGATGAATAGTCGGAACAACTTGGCTCACGTTTCCAGCATCCGTTGAACCGATTCCGATTCGTTCCTTACGATTTACATCTTCACCAAATTGCTCTAATTCTTCTGCAACAATTTCATTAAACGTTTTTGTTACTAATAATTCATCAATTTCATTTTGAAATTGATTGATTTTTACCGTTGTACCTGTAGCTAATGCTGCTCCTTTTGCAATGTTACGTACTTTTTCTGTAACCTCGGCACATCTACCGCGCGTCGCTGCCCGAATAAAGAAGCGTGCCGCTGCGTAATCTGGAATGATATTTGGTGCTTTTCCACCCTCAGTAATGACACCATGAATTTTCACATCAGCTGGTAGTTGCTGACGAAGTGCATTAATTCCGTTATATAACTGAATGATTGCATCTAACGCATTAATTCCTTCTTCCGGAGCAGCAGCGGCATGTGCTGTTTTTCCGTAAAAATAAAAGTCTAGTGGGTCTACTGCTAGTGATGGACTTGTCGTAGCTGTTTTTCCGTTCGGATGAATCATCAGTGCTGCATCAATATTATGAAATAAACCAGCCTTTACATAACTTGCTTTTGCACTCCCGTTCGGGCCACCTTCTTCTGCCGGTGTTCCAAAAACAACGATTTCTCCTCCAATTTCTTCAATCGTTTTTGATAAGGCAATCGCAGCAGCAACGCTAATTGTGCCAATTAAATTATGACCACAAGCATGACCTAATCCAGGCAGTGCATCATATTCTGCTAAAAAGGCAATTGCCGGTCCTTGTTTGCCAGAGCTTTTCCGAGCAATAAATCCCGTTTCATGTCCAGCGATATTGTGCTGCAATTGAAATCCTGCACTTCCTAATAGCAAACTTAACGTTCTTGATGCAAAAAACTCTTGATTGCCGAGTTCTGGATTCTCATGAATATCATGACTTGTTTTCAAATACGTTTCTTTGTTTCTTTCGATACTTTCTACAATTGCATTACGGTGTGACACTACTTGCGTTGTTCCCATTTTTCTATTCCCCCTTCAATTTACACATAAAAAAGCCTCTTTCTAAAGGATAGAAAGAGGCTTTTGAGTACATATCAAAAAATCGCCATCTCTCTTATCTCTCAAGTCTTGCACTTGCTGGAATTGGCACAGTATTCATATTGAATCCGCTGCCGAGGTTTCATAGGGCCAGTCCCTCCACCTCTCGTGATAAGAAATTGTATATATTTTCATAAAATTTTATTAAATTATTTTCATTCTAGTTTTATTCCAACTAAAAGTCAAGGAATTTGTATCCTATCTCTTTATCCCGCTCTTCGCGGGCAGTATTAAAGTTTCACTTTATCGCACATCTAAAAATCCCTTTAAAACACCGATTGTTTCAGGCGCTTGTAATCTTGCAGTGATATAAGGAAATTCAGGAGTTCCCTCAAACATTACGTTTGATGTTAACGGGGCACCTGCCCACAATACTTCATCATCGATCAAAACAAAAGGCATGGCTTTATTCTTCCGACATACTTGTGCATTTTTTAAAGGGATTGTTCCTTCACTATAAATTGTTACTTGTGCTGTTGTACGTGCTAGCGCCTGCCAAATTCTTTTATCTATTTGTCTTGTACTCGGAAGCGATACAATAATTTTCTGTTTTGCCGAAAGAATATCTTTTAATAATGCCTTCGGTTCTTCTATCGTCATTTGTACAAACCAGCGCAAGCGTTTCGTCAACTTTCTTTCTAACAACGGACGTGATGTTGTTCGATCATATACATTCCCTTGTCTTTGTAAATGTGCTGTTAATTGTGACAATGCTTGCTTTCGAGAAAGGTTTTTCCTCATGTATTGGCAGTCAGAAAGCTGAATAAATTTCCCCCTTGCCCTTGTTACCGCAACATTTACAAGGCGATGGTTTTTATGATCAAAGAATAATACACCAGGGCGCTCGCTTGGATAACTATCCACCGTATCAAACAGCATCATATCACGTTCAGATCCTTGGAACTTATGAACAGTTGCCGCTAAAACAGGCGCATGTTGTAACTTTGTTTTTTGCAGCAGTTCTCTTATACAAGTTGATAAAAAACGTGCTTGGGCACGATATGGAGTTACAACACCAATAGATGGCATCCCGTCCAGCAAACCTATTAAAACAAGCTGCATCGCCATGAGTCCGGAAAGAATATTAAAACGTGAACCTGATGAAGCATCTTTTAAAGAATAGGCACCCATTAAGCTTGTATCAAACAGAGCTGTTGCTTCATTCGCAAAAGGCTGCAACTCTGCAAGCTCTTTTCGAACGGAAACAGATGGATGATCAAATACTCTATTATTGTATATAAATGAATTTGTAAAACTTGATATTTCCGGATGCATGCGGCGCTGTTCTTGCAGCATAAATAAGTTTGGATGCTTCTGACGATGATTCACTGAATCAACAATACCCGCATGATAAAACATATCTTCTTTTAACCACTTTGTAACAAGTTCATGATTTGCTAAAGCAATCGGTGGCAATTGTAAAAAATCACCACATACAACGATTCGTTTTCCGAGTGAAGCTGCTAACGCAATTTGTGGCACATAGGCCATACTCACTTCATCTACAATGATTAAATCAAAATTTCTTTCATAAATAAGCGAATCAATCGCACATTTTGATAACGTTGCTCCAATTACTTTCGCATTCTCAATGTATTCTCTTTCTACTTCCTTGATTTTCGCCTTTTGCTTACGAAGGTCTCCTTCTATTTCCTGCATACGTTTCTTTTCAGAAGCCGTCGCTTTATAAGAAAGAATCTTTTGGCGAAGTTCTTGACGTAATTCTTCTAAATACAGTCTCTCTTCTCCCCATGATTCATTTGTTGTTTCAACTAATCTAGAAGCTAGCAACGTTTCATGGTTACGAATGTGCTCATGTTGACTAAAACCATAACGGACAATCTCTCCAGGTGTCCATTTTTCTTTTTTTTCAATTTGCTTTGTCACTTCACTCATTAATACATCTACCGCTGCATTACTATGTGCTAACACAAGCACTGATTTTCCTTTTTGATAATGCGCAGAAATGATGCGTGATAAATTATAGGACTTCCCTGTTCCAGGCGGTCCCCAAACATATGTCGTCGCATTATAAAAAGAGCGATACGCAAGTTCGTTTTTTGGATTCTTCATTTTTTCAATATGCTTTGGCGTACTGTTTCCATCCAAAAGACGTTTTACCCGCTGACGCTTTTGTTTATCTTTTCTTACTTCTTTCAAACGCTCTTGCAATTGTTCTAATAACTGCCATGGCTCACTATATAAAATAGCTTCTCTTATTTCGCCTTGTATATAATCATTTAATTTCAATTCGATTTCTAATCCATGTACAGATAGCACTTCTCCTGTTGCTTCCTCACCATCAAATTCAATACGAATTGGTGTACCGTCTGGTAAGCTCACTTCAGAAATAAGCTGAAATACATAAACCGTACTCTCATAATCTGTATATAAAAAACGACCATTTATAATGGATAGCTTACTGCCACCTATCGTTTTCCAATGTGTAATTTCATATGTTAACGCTTGATGCCACTCTTTCATCGTTTCTGTTAATGAAGGAGTTTGTAAAGTTGTAGTCATACTGATGTCTCCTTCCGTCTCTCCAAACATACTTTCTCACTATATCATAGAACGACATCGGGTTTATAAGATTTATATCTTGCTTATTTTCTTAATATTCAATATTATGATACATATGAAATTTACGGAAAGAAGGAATGGAAATGCCAGTAAGAAGAATAGAACACGTTGGACTAATGGTTGCTAACTTAGAAACTTCCATTTCATTTTATGAAGAAGTGGTTGGCCTAACACTTATAAAACGCATGGGACATCCTGATCCAAATCTAAAACTTGCCTTTTTAGGTGCAGAAGAATCCCAAGAAACAATCATTGAATTAATTGAAGGTTATAATCCTTCTCTTCCAACAGAAGGAAAAGTACATCATATTTGCTTCAAGGTGGATTCATTAGAAAATGAAATAGAAAGACTGAAGAAGTTACATGTAACATTTCTAACAGAGGAAATCGAAACATTACCTGATGGAGCACGTTATATTTTCTTCTCTGGTCCTGACGGAGAATGGGTGGAGTTTTTTGAGACAGAACGATGAAGTTAATCTTTAGTTTGTAGGTGACTCGTCTTAAAAAGAAAATATACAGGTTGAAAAGATTGGAAACGAGTAAAAAAGATTGCTGATTAAGAAAAACCTCAAACTTTTTCTATAACATTCCACGCGAAATCATCACAAAAATTTCCAATCAACTACAAAGCAGGATGGAGAAAATTATGAACAAAATTCAAGGAAATGAAATATTTTTAAGACTACTCTGTACAGAAGACGCGAAATCTGTATTTGATTCAACAGAAATAGAAGAAATCCGTTTTATGACAGGGACTACGAAACGTTTTACACTTAAAGAAGTTGAAGCACATATTAAAAAATGCATTGCTGATACAACACGTGTAGATTTCGCTATTTGTCTAAGTAAAACAAATGAAGTCATTGGAGATTTAGCTATTTTAGAAATAGATAAGGAGAATCAAAAAGCGTTTTATCGTATTTCTATGCACAATTTAAATACAGTAGGGAAAGGATATGGCTCAGAAGCTACTCAACTAACACTAAGTTATGCATTCGATGTATTACAACTTAACCGCCTTCAGTTAGAAGTGTATAGTCATAATCCTCGAGGAATTCGCGCATATGAAAAGGCAGGATTTATACAAGAAGGCAGACTGAGAGAAGTACTATTCATTAACAATCAATTTTCTGATGAAGTCATTATGAGCGTTTTAAAAAGAGATTATGAAAAACAAAAAAAATCATAAACATAATATTGTCCACTCTTTTCATAATCTAACTCATAAGGGAGCTTATTTGAAAGCTACATTACCGTATTAAATCCAACAAGAACTATACTATAGTTTTAGACACTTTGTTATTTTAAAAAATAAGCATCGGGGCACCCCCAATGCTTATTTTTATTTTTCTAATCTTCCTTCTCGCTTTCGCAATTATATGATCCTAATAGTATGAATGAATCTTAAACGAAGAGAGATGTATTGGCGTATAACGCCGGGGCACCACCTGAATGTACAAATAAAATGTTATCATCCTGCTTAAAGGTACCTTTTCGGATTAGATCGATAAGCCCAGCTGCTGCTTTACCAGTATATACAGGATCAAGTAAAATCCCTTCTGTTTTTGCTAAAAGTTGAACAGCTTCCACCATTTCAGGCGTAGGTAAGGCATAACCTGGTCCAACGTACTCATCGAAACATGTAACAGCCTCACGAGGAATAAAGTTTGGAATCCCAACATGTGCTGAAGTTTCTTTCACAAGCTGAAACACTTTCTCCTCCTGTTCTGCTTTTCCTCGGCTTACATTGATCCCAATTACCGGAATACCGCTTTGGTTCCCATAAAACCCAGTCACTAAACCAGAATGCATTCCCCCGCTACCACTTACACAAACAACAGCATCGAAATTGATTCCTTCATTAAACGACTGCGCTAAGATTTCCTGAGCGCATGCAACATATCCCATTGCACCAGTAGCATTAGATCCTCCAACTGGAATTATGTAAGGTTGGTTCCCTTTCTCTGTTACCTCTTTCGCTACTTTCTGCATTTCATCCATAAGATCCGTTCCATTAGGTACAACTTTAATGTTCTCAGCACCTAGTAAATGATATAAAAAGTAGTTACCGTTAAAATCTGGTTTTGAATCTTCTTCAAGCCCCTCTTCAAGTACAAGGATACACTTCATTTTTTCTTTTACAGCAGCTGCTAACGTTAAACGACAATGATTGGATTGAATACCCCCGCATGTAATTAACGTATCTGCACCTTTTTCCTGCGCATCAGCAACAAGGAACTCTAATTTTCTTGTTTTATTTCCACCAGCCGTCAAACCAAGTAGATCATCTCGTTTTAAATAAATAGAAGGCCCTCCAAGGACTTCAGAAAAATGATTTAATTTTTCGATTGGCGTATATGATTCTGTGTATTTTTTTCTAGGGAATTTCGCTAAATTCATAATAACTCTCCTTATTTACTCTCTATCTAAAATTAAAATGGTAATTCAAATATCCATCAGACATTATCTATTCACTGATAATAACTCTTACACTTTTCATTAGAAAAGTCTTCAGTAACCAAACAACCCCAATGGATTTTTAGCCTGAATTATTTTCAGGAAACATCTCTCAGTATACTGGATTCATTACGGTAAATCGACTCTTATGCTTAAAAAATATTTCTTTTACCTAACATTTAACGAATTCTTTTAGATACATATAAAAAAGAGCTTTATCAATATATAAAGCTCTTTTTATTTAGAAAATATACAGTACGATTTTCATACTACTTTTCAAAATTATTTATCAGCCGAAAAGCGAACAATTTGCGTTAACCCAGGCTGTAGATTCATTTCCCCTTTATGGCGTACATATACCGTTTGATCCCCTTCAAATTTCGGAAGGTTTGCCGGATTATATGTATGCCATTCGTTTGTTCCCTCTATAGAATATTCCATGTACTCCGTCGCACCGACAATAACATTCTTTTTATCGTCGGCTATAACATCCGGTGCCATTTGTGCAAGTGTACCGTCTGCTGTCCATTTCGGGGCGTAAAACTCGTGGTTCCCAACTGTTGACCATATATTTTGCGGATGTTTATTTTCGTTCAGCACACGCTTTACCCCATCATATTGAGATTGTAATCCTATCCCGGTAATATCTCCATTCATAATTAAAGCTCTAGAATGAGGTGTCACTTTATTCATATCTTTTAGTATGTGATCAAAATCTCCTAAATCTCCTTGAATATCGCTACTAACATTAAACATTGTCGCTGATTTTTGTTCCCGAACATGCTCCTCTGCCTGTGCACCTGTTGAAAATACAGGTAATAACGTAGCAATAGTCGCTATAGATAAGGCTGCCTTTTTCATACTTTCTCCCCCTAATAATATGATGTATTAACTGTCCTTGTCGTTTTTATTCTTAGATGCTTGTCCCTATATCATTGTAAAGAAGAAATGTAAACTATATTTAAATTAATCTTTAAGTATCTTTTAACAAATCATCCCCCCAGCTCATATCCACATCACTAAAAAAAGCACAGGAATTTTTCTCCTGCGCTTTTTACAAATGATTCCCCTATACTAATTTCCCATCACGTAACGTCAAAATACGATCACATACATCTAGCATTCTCTCATCATGCGTTATCATAATCGCTGCTTTTTGACTCTCTTTCACTTCACGCTTCATCATTTCTACAACTTCACGTCCGCGTTTTGAATCGAGACTTGCAGTTGGTTCATCAGCTAATATTAAATCTGGATTATTCATGAAAGCACGAGCAATTGCAACACGTTGTCGCTCTCCACCAGATAATTGATTTGGATAGTGATCTTTTCTCTGCGTTAAACCAAATACTGCTAATAAGTATTCAACACGTTTTACTGCTTCTTTACGATTTTCTTTTTTTAATTTTGCAATGTAAAGAAGTTGTTCTGTTACATTTAAATACGGCACAAGATTCGCAAACTGAAAAATGAATCCAATACGTTTCAAACGAATATCTGTCATCTCTTTTTCGGATAAATGTGTAATGTTTTGCTCTCGAATATAAATATCTCCTTTGGATGGGGATAAAAGTGCACCAGCAATCGATAATAATGTACTTTTTCCTGACCCAGATGGACCAACAATTCCGATAAACTCTCCAGCTTTCACATCGAGTGAAATCGGATGAAGTGCCGTCACCTCTGTATTTCCTTCTCCATACACTTTACTTACTTCAGCTAATTTTAATAGTGATGTCATTACATGCCACCTCCAATTGCTTCTAACGCATCAACTTTCAATACTTGATATAAGGAAATGAGTGTTCCAATTACACTGATAACAATAAAGATTCCTGCATATTGTCCAATCATCATTGTTGTTAATAAGAAAGGCATGCTTTCTGGCAAAATCTGTTGTAACCCTGCAACCAATCCTATGCTGATAACCATAGCGACAACAGATAAGAATAATGCTTGCACAACTAAACTATTTGCTAAATATGAATTTTTTGTCCCAATCGCTTTTAATACACCTAATTGCTGCGTTTTTTGCAATGTAATCACATAGAAGAATACACCAATTAATAAAGCTGCAATAACAAGTAAGAACGCAATAATCATTGTTAATGTCCCTTGTTCTTCTTTATATCCTGGTATACTTTGAAGAACTTCTTTTTTCTCAATCACATGTGCATTTTTCACTTCTTTATCTGTACGTAGTGCAATTGCACTATAATCCTTTTGATTTGGCTGGGCAATTTGACTCCACACATCTTGATTTACATAAACAACAGGCGTATGGCTAAACATTTGATCTTTCGTAAATCCAACTATTTTAAATTCTTTTTTGGACACTGGATCAATAATTGTATCTCCAATATCTATGCCTTTTTCTTTAATTGATTCGTCAGCAACCATTTCATCTTGCGCTGTGCCTAGTGCATTACCTTGCACAATCTTTGGTTCTAAAAATGTGTCACGCTCGCTTGCAAAAATTGCGATATCGACCTTTTTTGAACTATCCTTCTTTTCATACGTTGAAACTTTCACATGAAATGGTACAGCATCTTTTTGATCGACTTGCCCCATTACCTCATCAACATCTTCTTTCTTAATTTGTGAACGAAGTAACTTATTTTCCGCATCACTTGCTACTACAAATTTTGTCGCATCCATATTTTGAATGGAAGACGCATTATCATAAGATAACCCATTCGCTAATCCAGAAATAACAAGGACTAAAAATGATAATAAAATCATGATAAGTCCGATTAATCCATATCTTAATTTTGATTGTTTTAATTCACGCAGAGCTAAAAACATTTTGCTCGCTCCTTCCTACTTCTTTCTATGCCCTTATCTTAAAAAAGAAATATGAACGGAACATGAACAAAACATTACAAAAGAAGAGACCGCCTAGTAACCATCAAATAATACTAACAGGAAACCCTTTACTTTGTAAGCGTTTTCATTTATAATAAGAATGGGTTGGATGGCACGCGTGGCCATCAGGGTATTTGGCGTAGGTGGGGCCGGTACTATAGACAGAGTATAAACAATGTTCCTTTTATATACTATAAAACTCTACATATATTATAAAATCATAAAAAGAGGATAGATGGAAACCGGATATATTCCGCTCCACCTATCCTTATTTTTATACTATGCTTCATCTATATAAATCCATTTTGATTTTTCGACATATAGCCGCGGCTATAGATAACAAAAGGTGACCTGCACTCGTTTTCTCTCTTTGTTTTCACTATGTCTGGAGCAGGAAAAGGATCTGACCGCTTCTATCATGGCCAGATGCTCTCTCCCACCTAAAAAGAAGGGTTTTATGTCGGTTTTTTAATTTGTTTTTATATAGAAAAGTACAACAATCAAGAAAAAATCCATATTAATTTTACAGATTAGCAGCCTTCTCTTTCACTTTCGGCAGTTCAATCTGAAACTTTGTGCCTTTTCCTTTTTCACTTACCACTGAAATTTTACCCTGATGCAATTCAATAATTTTTTTTACAATGGATAAGCCTAATCCGCTTCCTTCTATGTTCCGTGCTCTTGCTGTGTCAACTTTATAAAAACGCTCAAAAATTTTTTCAATTTCTTCCGTTTCCATACCAAGACCATTATCAGAAATAGAAATAACTGCTTTATCTTCTATTTCTTCTACTTGAAATTCGATTGTTCCCCCACTGTCTGTAAACTTAATACTATTTGTAAACATATTTGTCCATACTTGATGTAATAAATTTTCATCACCAGTTATCGATATGCTAGGAACATCGAATTCAATTGCAATGTCTTTTTCACGCCAGTTCCACTCCATCATAAAAATGACATCCTTAATTTGTTTTTGCAGATTAAACGTTTTTCTTTGAAGCACCTTTTCTTCTTTATCTAGGGATGCTAGTGTTAGTAACTGTTTGCACAAACTAGACATCCGCTTACTTTCTGATTCAATAATCTTTAAGTAGTGCAATCGTTCATCTTCAGTCATCTTATCCGTCTGTAATGTTTTTGAAAATCCTTGAATAGAAGATAACGGCGATTGGAATTCATGAGAAACATTCGAAACAAACTCCTGCCTCATTTGATCTAAATCTTTTATACTCTTCGTCATTTTTTGGAAACTAACAGCTAAAGTACCAATTTCATCTTTGCGATTATGTTCCAGTTCAATATCGTATTCTCCACTTGCAATTTTTTGTGTCGCCTTCGTAAACTTTTGAATCGGATGTACAATAAACCGTGCTGCAATTGCAATACAAATCATGCTTAATCCCACAATAAAACCAAGCAACACCGCTAAGAAAATTCTCATTTCACCGAATTGCTGCTGAATATCAGGACGAATAAATAAGGCATATTGCTTATCACCATTTTTCAGTGGAACCCCTACACTATTAATTAATTCATTATCAAAAAAGCCAGTTATAAATAGACGGGTTGGATAAGTAGAAACACCATTGTATACCTTACCTTGTAAAACTTCATCAATTGTAGCATCACTAATCTTTATAGTCCGAAAAGCATTTCCAATCCGTTTCCCCTGTTTTTGATCATCTACTACATAAATCTCATAACCTAATTTCGCAATAGAATGTAAATACTCATCCTTCGTTTCCTCAGTCTGTTTTTCATATAAATATTTTACTTCCTCGGCGTAACGTAAAATCTTTTCACTATTATACGGTTTTAATTTCACTTGATAATAAACATTGGTTAATAAAAAACCAATGATGCTACTAAGAAGCATAATCCCCATGGTAATCAATACAAATCTAGAATAAAGTGATTTCATCTTATTTCAACTCCAACTTATAGCCAAGTCCGCGTACCGTTTTAATTTGAAAATCGTCTGTTCGTTTTGAAAATCGATCTCGAAGGCGTTTAATATGAACGTCGATTGTACGCTCATCCCCTTCAAAATCAATCCCCCAAACAAGTTCAATTAGCTCTTCTCTAGAAAATATTCTTCCAGGATAACTTGCAAGTTGTGATAATAATTCAAATTCCTTTAACGGAAGCAAAATCGTTTGCTCATTACATTTTACTTCAAAGCTTTTTCTGTCAATCGTTGTCCCATGCAACGTTATAACGTCCGCACTGAGCATCTGATATCGACGAAGCAATGCTTTCATTCGAAAAATAACTTCTGCAGGCTCAAACGGTTTTACAATATAATCATCCGTTCCAGAAATAAATCCCTTTTCTTTATCGACTAATTGATCTTTGGCAGTCAATAAAATGACAGGTATATCATAATATTTTCTAATTTCTTCACATAGTGTATACCCGTCAATAAATGGCATCATTATATCAACAATCGCAAGATGAATGTTTTCTTTTTCTAATAAGGATTGTGCTACCTTTCCGTCCTCAGCTCCAAAAACTTTATATCCTTCCTTTTGTAAATGGTACTGTAATAATTCTCGAATATGTTTATCGTCATCAGCTAATAAAATATGTATCATTTCAGTTAAGTCCTTCCTTGTTTATCCTTCTACACCATTACATTAAGAAATAATTTCGTATTTTGCAAGAAAAAGACGATTCGCATCACACTAAATCAGCATATAATCAGATTGAATAATACAAATATAACCACATAAAATGGTTAGTGAAACAATAATTACTAGCTGGATATTATCAAGTAAATAAGGCAGCACTGTATGTGCTGCCTTACTCTTTTCTTCTATTCTAAAGAATGTATGAAAAGTCCACTACGAAGCTTCGGTTCAAACCACGTTGACTTCGGCGGCATGACTTCTCCCGCATCTGCAATTTCTAATAAATCTTCCATTGATGTAGGATATAAGGCGAATGCTACCTTATAATCACCAAGATTTACAAGACGCTCTAGTTCTTCTAAGCCACGAATACCACCAACGAAATCAATGCGTGCGTCAGCACGTGGGTCATGAATTTGTAACACTTGACTTAATAAATGATCTTGTAAAATAGAAACATCTAAACATTTTACAACATCATGGGCATCAAATGTTTCTTCTTTCACAGTTAGTTTGTACCATAGATTATTCAAATACATTCCAAATGAATGTGGTTCGTTTGGCTTATATGGAGATACACTTGCCCTTTCCACATGAAAATATTGTGTAATTTGCTGTAAAAATTGTTCTTCTGATAAGCCGTTTAAATCTTTAACCACACGATTGTAATCCCAAATGGATAGTTCATCATAAGGAAATAGAACGGATAAAAAGAAATTAAATTCTTCGTTTCCTGTATAGTTCGGATATTGCTCTCTACGCATAAGCCCTACCTTTACAGCAGATGCTGAGCGATGATGACCGTCGGCAATATATAGAGAAGGAATATTCTCAAACGATTTTACCAATGCAGAAATCACATCATTTTCTGCAATCTTCCATATTACATGCTCTACGCCGTCGTCAGCAGTAAATTGATAAATCGGTGCATAATTCTCTTGCCAATTTGTAATTATCTTTGTGACTTCTTCTTTTGTACGATAGGTTAAAAAAATCGGACCTGTATTTGCATTACACACATCAACGTGACGAATACGGTCTTGCTCTTTTTCATGACGTGTTCGCTCATGCTTTTTAATCGTGTTATCAGTATACTCATCAATTGATGTACAAACGACGAGCCCCGACTGAGATCTTCCTTGCATTGTTAATTGATAAATATATAAACACGGTTCTTCATCTTGTACAAGTACGTTATCTTTCATTAATCCCTGTAAATTTTCTCTTGCCTTCTCATATACACGGTCATCATAAGGAGAAACAGAAGAGTCTAAGTCAATTTCTGCTTTATCAATATGTAAAAATGAATATGAATTCCCTTTTACAACTTTCCTTGCTTCCTCACTATTTAATACATCATACGGCAATGCCGCAACTTTCTCAGCTTTTTCTGACACTGGACGAATGGCCCGAAACGGTCGAATTGTTGCCAATATCCTCTCTCCTTTACACAATCATTCGAACGGCTACAACACCTGTGATTTGTTTTATATTTTCAACTACATTTTCTTTAATTATATCATCAATTCCATTATCAATATCAATCATTGTATATGCCCAAGACCCTTTACTACGATTAATCATATCAGCAATATTAATATGATGTTCTGCTAAACAGCCTGAAATTTGTCCGACCATATTTGGAATGTTTTGATGCATAATTGTAATTCGCTTCTTTCCTATATAAGGAAGCTCTACATTCGGATAGTTTACTGAATTACGAATATTTCCCGTTTCCAAATAGTCACGTAACTGACGTGCTGCCATAACTGCACAATTTTCTTCAGACTCATACGTAGAAGCTCCAAGATGCGGCGTTGCAGTTACATTTTTCATTTGTAACACTCGTTCATTTGGAAAGTCAGTCATGTAATGATTTATAACCCCTTCTTCTAGTCCTTTTTCTAACGCAATTTCATCCACCAGTTCACCTCTAGAGAAATTAAAGAGACGGACGCCTTTTTTCATCGTTTGCATGGCATGTTCTCCAATGATTCCCCTCGTTTGATCTGTTAGTGGAATATGCAATGTAATATAATCGCACGTTGCAAAAATTTCATCTAAACTAAAAGCACGCTGTACGTGTGTTGATAAACGCCATGCTGTTTCAACAGAAATGTATGGATCGTATCCTACAACATCCATACCAAGTGATAATGCATCATTTGCAACAAGTGCTCCGATTGCTCCAAGTCCAATTACACCAAGTCGTTTTCCAGCAATCTCTGAGCCAACAAATTGTTTTTTTCCTGCTTCTACAAGCTGCGGGACTTCTTCCCCTTGCAGTTCTTTCGTCCATCCCACTCCGTTTATAATGTTACGTGATGACATAATAAAGCTAGCAAGAATGAGTTCTTTTACCGCATTCGCATTTGCCCCTGGCGTATTGAAAACGACGATGCCTTGTTCTGTGCATCGATCAACAGGTATATTGTTTACACCTGCCCCAGCTCTTGCAATCGCCTTTAAATCTTTTGAAAATTCTTCTTGATGTAAGGAAAAACTTCTCAGCAAAATACCATCTGGGTACTCTACATTTTCTTCAACTTGATATTGATCGTCTCTAAAAATATGTAAGCCTTTTTCAGCAATTTGATTCAACGTTTGAATGTGAAACATTTCTCCATCCCCTTATTTATACTCGAGCTCAAATTCTTTCATACAATGAACCAGTTTCTTCACGCCCTCTATCGGCATTGCGTTATATACACTAGCACGCATACCACCAACAGAACGATGACCTTTTAACGTAACAAGTCCCAATTTCTTTGCTTCTTGTAAAAATTGTTCATTTAATTCTTTCGATGGTGTTGTAAATGGAATGTTCATTAGAGAACGATACGTAGGATTAACTGGTGAAGTGAATAACTTTGACTCATCTAAGAAATCATATAGAAGCGCTGCTTTTTGTCTATTTTGTTCTTCTATAGCGGATACGCCACCTTGCTCCTTTAACCACTCTAGTACAAGTTTCGTTACATAAATGCTGAAGGATGGTGGTGTATTATATAAAGAGTTATTTTTGCTATAAGTTTCATAGTTTAACATTGTTGGACAAGTAGACGGTGCACCACCAATTAAATCTTTCTTTATTATGGCGATTGTCAGTCCTGCTGGTCCTAAGTTTTTTTGAGCACCCGCGTAAATCAATCCAAACTTCTCTACATGGTACTCTTCAGATAAAATATTGGAAGACATGTCAGCGACGAGCGGAATATCCCCTATCTCTGGAATATCCACATATTTCGTTCCTTCAATTGTATTATTTGTTGTAATATGCACATAATCTAGTTCCTTTTGAATGTTTAACGCATCCACATGTGGGATTGTTGAAAAGTTTTCTGCTTCAGATGAAGCAATGACGTCAACTGTTCCAATTTTTTGCGCTTCTTGCAGCGCCTTTTTAGACCATGATCCTGTTTGTACATATCCAGCTCTTTTATGTTCTTTCATCAAATTAAATGGAACCATTGAAAACTGTAGCGATGCCCCACCTTGTAAAAATAAAACATCATAATTTTCAGGAATGTTCATCAATTCACGGAGTAGATCACTTGCTCCCTCTATAATATCTTGAAAGTGTGAAGATCGATGACTCATTTCGATAACAGACATACCTGCCCCGTTATAATTCAAAAGTTCCTTTTGCACTCGTTCCAACACCGGCAAAGGGAGTATAGATGGTCCTGCTGAAAAATTGTATACTCTTTCCATTACATGAACAACCTCCCTATTTCTATAATTATAAATTTTAAAACTTTCTGAATTATAACCCATATACAATATGTGGTCAATTTGTTTTGCTTCTTTCTGGTGTAAGACGCAATGGAACCGTTTGCAGATGCATTTTCATTCATAAAATGAAACTTTGATCAGTAGGAGTTTTCTTCATCCCTCACTGATTATTAGTCCTGACCAATCGGGCTTTTACGGGATAAACATACAAAAAGTGTTAAGCAAATTTGCTTAACACTTCAATCATAATCATATAATAGCTAATTGCTCGCAAAGAACCGATCATAGATTTGATAAATTGCAGAAAGACCAAAAAGCCAGTAAACAGTATCAACAAGAGCTGGTGTAGAACCGAAAAGCTTCTCTACTACATTGTAATCCAGCGCGACAAACAACCAATTCAAGCCGCCAAGAATCACCAAAATTGCTGTAAGGTAAGACAAAAATTTCATTATGATTGCCCCCTAGGTGATAAAATGGTGAAAGGCCTTTCACTAAAATATATGTAACAAATTCCCAAAATTGCATATTCATTAAAATTATTTTTTGTACCAATTATATATAACCGTTTCTGTTTATTTACACGACAGCTTAAAAAAATAGCTGCAATTTGGAGGATAAAAATTATAAACGGTATAATAAGCGCAAATGTTATTGCATTATGAATCGCCATAACAAAACCAAATATAATAAAAATTGCAAAACCCATTACTGTTCCTATTATAGAACCCACTAATCCAATAACTAATTCAGCTTTTCGTTGTTGCATGTTGCTGCTTCCTCCTAATATACAAAAAACGTAATAATCCAAAAAATATCATAGCAAACAAGACATTCCCATATTGTCATATCTTGTCGAACAAAAAACAAAAAAAGGGCCATTTTGCTCCCTTCTTTTCTTCTCATGTATACATGTAACGAAAGCGTAAACCTCGCAAACGTGGTGGAAAATCTAAACACAGAGGAATAAGTCACGAACAGGTTTGTGTTCTTGTTGCCAGAGACCGTACGAAAGCAACCGTCTCTAAAGTTTGTAGTTACTATTAGAAACTACATTAGCAACCAATCAAGTATCTATATAAGCTTTTATGGAAACGTTGGCCAATTAACTAAAGATGAATACTTCAAAAAGTAAAAAATAGTAATACCTTTATAAAGAATGTAATTACATGTTCATTTTTCATGAGGGTTTATCCAAAAATAAAAAGGTAGGTACGTACATATGGAAATACAGAACCTTTCTATTGCTAAAATATTTCACAATCCTCAAGTAGCAAATACAGGGCAATGCATACAAGGGGGGCCATCCTTTGTTTTATAATTTATGCAGATTTGTAAGAACTGTTGCTTTGAAATAAAGTTTGATCAAAGATACCTGGCAAGCCAGTATTTTACGATAAATAAAATGAATCCATTTTGAAAAAAGATTGATCAAAATGGATTCATATCCAGCAGATTTAAGTATCGGTTTTATAAAAAAGTTTAATCATTTTCTACCTGTGTTGCTCCACAATCGCTCCCTTTAATGGAATACCAAAAAGAAAAACACAGATGCAAATAAGCTTATTATCTTCTCTTACACCAGTAATTAGTTCACATACATTATTTCGCATTCTTTTGAAAATAAAGCCTCCTAGTTCTTTTATATAAAACTTTAATTTCTTGTTTGGGAGATTTGATTAACAATTTGGCTCAATGCCTCGTTTATTGGTGTAGAAGATGCGGCTTTGTGGTCTCAACGCCCATGAAGCGATATTGAGTGCAGCATATGAAAGTGGAAGAATAATATGAAACCCGTAATCACCATAATCGTTAGCAAACGCATGAGATAAAGCCGCACCAGTCATTAAAAAGAAGATACCCGCGTGAGCCCATTCTTTAAGCCGAGGAAAACCTGGCACAACGAGAGCGATGACTCCAAGTACTTTCCAAATCCCGAGAATGGTCAAGATGTATAATGGGTAACCAAGATTCGTCACTAACTCGACGTTTCCCCCATATTGCATCAGTTGCCCGATACCACTTAACATAATAGCTGCTGCGAGTAGTAATGTGACCGTCCAATAAGCAATCATTTTTCCTTTTGTTTTCATCCTTTGACCCCTTCCTTTAATCATTGATTTAAAAATGAAATACTATTACTGTGGTAGTTCCTTACAACTCTTCACATTCGTTAGGACAATCGGCTTAGCATTGTAAATCCGCATTTTCCTGACGGTTCCCCTATTATATTGCCTTTTCTTGAAATCTATTTTCATCCTCACGCTTTATTCCTGTTTCTTTAATATAGGATTCAATGTACTTGTTTAATTGACTATTTTCATCTTTCACTTCATTAAGAATAAACAACAGATTTTTTGACGCTTACCATGTAACTAAAATTCATTATTTTCAAATTCCTCACTCTTCTCTCTTCTTACCTTATGTGTTTCTAAATCTGCTAACCTAACTGGAATTGGTAATCTACTTTCTTTTCCTATTAGATTCGACACAATTTGAATACTCGTACCTAAATCTATATCGTTTCCACAAGAGACAAAAATAGGTTTTACATTTTCTTTCGTTCTTAAAGCCCTTCCATATACCTCTTCATCTATAATAATATCGCTAAAAGCAAACGACTTATTCTCTGGCATAGTAAAGTCAACATCCTTAATCTTTAGATAACTTTTTGCTACACCGATTGTAGGTTTATTTAAGAAAAAAGAAGCATGTGTCGCAATCCCCATATTCTTATAGTGTAAATAGCCATTTCCATCAAACATAAAAATGTCTGGATCAGAAGTAAGTTTTTTTGTTGCCTCTATTATTAAAGGTAACTCACGGAACGCTAAAAAGCCCGGTATATATGGCACTGTTACCTCACCATAACTATAAACCTTCTCTACTTCCTCTTTCGTTTGGTAATTGATAACAACAATACAACAAGTTCCATAGTGCTTATCATCTTTTTCCCAATAAGCTAAATCTACTCCGGCTATTAATCTTATATCTTCTAGATGAAAGTTATTTTTCAATTCAATTCTATGTATTAATTTATCTTGAATTCCAGAAAATTCTTCTTCTGATTTTAGATTAAATGAATGTACTTCTCTAATTTCCATGTTCTCATCCTCTTTTTATTATCATTTATCCCGCATTAACGGGCAGTAAGACCCCCACCTCAAAATTCAGCGAAAGCAAAGAAGTTAGGTGGGGAATCAACTGCTCATAAAAGCCCGATTGGTTCAACTAACCATCAGTGGGAGATGAAGAAAAAAAACCCACTGATGGAAGTTTCACTTTATACGAAACGGCTCCTATGTATCGCATTTCATAAAAGTTTCCATTTTTATTTGTTATTTCACCACTGTATTCATAGTTATATATCATAATAATTGTGTTGTATTTCATCTCTAGTATATTCGAAGCAAATCTTTTCATCTGTGGTATCACAACTTCTTCATAAGAACACCCTGCTAGTAAAACTTCTAGATTGTCACTTCTTTCTAAATAAAATTCTTTTTCAATAAAATCCTCATCAATATCATACATACAAATATGGAAGTCTTTTATAAATGGTGATGGTATAGAATCACCGTCGTCTGTGTATTGTATACTGAAATAATCCTCTAACAAGTCTTGTGATTCCATATTTCCTAGCCATAATGAAACCATACCTTCTTTTTCCATGCATACAAACTCCATTCATTTATCGTGTTTCAATCCACAAAAGGAATTCTTAAATCCTCTACATACTACGCTTCAAAACCAATCACGATCCATTCATCTACGACATTCCAAAAATTGATATTATATTCCGGCTGATCGTTTGTAAACCATAATGTAGCTTTATCATATTCGCAATTATTATAATCAATAGCTACATAACCGCCCATGCCACTTTTAAAAAATCCAAAAGTTGTTTTCAAATCAATTTGTAGGGGCTCTTCTAATTCTTCAATAATTCCCCACTCATCATCATCAAAATAAGTAACACATGCAAAAGGTACTAATCCCATAGCGCCGCTCGCATAATAATAAAATCCATTATGAACTTTTTCATAAAATTCTCGAACTGAAATAGGAATCCTGTCCCATGAAGCTTCTAGCACTTTATTATCAAATCTATCCATAGGATTTCCTGCTTCATAATACTCTATTTCACCATCCGACGTCTTCAGTGTGTATAACATCGAATATATATCGTTATTTTCTATTAATTCCACATTGATAAGGTGCTCTTCCAAATATACGATTGTGTTACTTAATTCTTTCTCTATGTATGTTCTCCAAATCTCTAAAACCATATCTATTCTCTTCTTGCTATCGTGTTCTTTAAAAACTTCGTGCCAAGTACTAGGTATTACTTTATCATCTATTTTATCCAGTGATAGAAGCTTTACATTTCTTTTATACTTTCTTAAAAATGCAAGTTTTGGTTCCATATAACCATCCCCTTTCATTTATACATTTAAAGCACTGAAATGAGTTCTGCTAAACTATTACTAATAACTTCAAAACTTCCTCTTTCATAATCTTCTATTTTCACTTGTCCATTTTCATTATCTACAACTACCAACAGCCCATTACACTCTATACCTATAGGAGTATTCTTTAACTCATTATGGTGCGCTTTTTTATAACCTTGTAAAGTGATATAAAAGTCTCGGAGTTCAATTCCTGGTATAACAGGATTTAGCTCCAGGTTATACTCTAAATAACTGCCTGCTAAATCTAAAAACCAATAAGAATTATAGTATTCTTTAATTGAATGATGTAGTTGTATTTCTAAATTCTTTTCTATATCTGAAAAATCATGAAGCACATCTTTTTCTATAGGCTTCCAAAAGATATATTCCTCTATATCTGGTTCCCCTTCATATATAAAAGAATCTACTTCTTCCATCCACGGAGCTTTTGGTAATGAATTATTATAGTCTTTCCACTCCTCAAGTAATGTATAAAAATACTGCTTCATTTCCTCTTTCATTTTTTACTTCTCCCAAACCATTATTTATTCTCTACTTAGTAGAAACCAATTCTTGCTTCCCTATAAAATACTTTTCTAGTTATGTATGTTATTTTAATGGTACAAAAAATTGATAACTTCTTCCGTTATATTATCAATAAAATAACACTTTCCATTCTCTACAACTAATTGTAGATCACTTCCGACTGGAAAGGAATAAACCGCTAAAATAGCAGGTTCAATTTGGGCTACTGTATTAAAATCACATACTACTAAGTTATTCGGATCATTTACGTAATCATCATCATCAATATCCGAAAAAAACCTCCAGCCATTATCAACACTATTTACAGATTCATCCCTAATCAACCATTTTAATTTTCCTTTTCCATCTAAAATATTTTTCGATACCATACAGCCGCCTGCATTTTTGATAAATTCCGTCTTTAAGTAATCGGACATATTCTCTCACCCTTTCTGAGATTTCTTTTATGGTTTATTCCCTTTATATCTATGTAAACAACCTTTACTCCGTTTTCAACATTCGTGCACCATAAAATTTTTCATATCATCCTATACATACTTAGAACACATTGATTATTATTTAACTTGGATTCTTTAAACCTTGTATAAACAAACTAAAACTATCTGCAATTTTATACGTGTTTTCCTCTTCATTTGATTGTTCAAAATAAAATGCATGGTCCCAATAATAAACACCATAATGTTCTAAATCAGTAATTAAAACAATGAAACCCGAACCAGGATCATCGCCAATTATTAAACTCTTCGGTAACATATCTTCCTCAAACTCGTTATGCCAGCTTGCTAAATTGCAGCTCCTATCTAATTCTATTCCATATAAAACATCTAGAGGAATCTCTTCATTCAACTCTTTCACAAAAAAAGTACTGTACCTTACCTTTGCAGTACCACCATTATATTTCCCCAAAAAACTTCTATAATCTTCCGGTAGTGAAAATCCTAAATAATCTTCTAGAGTATCAATATCTTCCTCTGTTACCGTCCCAAAAGGGTTTATATTCATTTCTCTTACCCCTCATTCATCTTTTAACTTTTTGTATAATATGTTTGTTGCTTCATCTAACACTATGCCTTTAACTGTTATTATTCCTATACACTCTCATGGATAATTTTGAATTCACTATACTCAATTAATGCCTTAAATACATCACTTCCTCCATAAGGCCATGCATAGGGATAAAATTCAATTCTTCCAATATTGTTTGATGCCTTTTCACAAGATATTAGTTCATATTCTCCACAAGCAAACGCATCGATCATAGATTCAAAATCCCATGGGGTCACAAGCTTAGGATCTGTTAAACGTTCTTCTACAGGGGTTTGTTCCCATAAAATTCGGTAGTTATATAATTCTTTTTCAGTCGGCCACCAAAACTGTTTTAATACATCTTCTTCAAAATACTCTAACCACATAGAATCACTACAATCTATCATCTCTTTTTCTTTCTCTTCCTTCAGTTTGTAAAAAAATTCTCTTAGTTTCTGAAAATGGGCCTCTTTGTGTATTACAAACTCAAAATAACAATTCGTCATGTACTCACCCCTATATTTGTATGACCATGAAACTATATTTCCCTAAATTATAACATTCCATAATTTGATTATGGTATACTATCGCTTTATTAAAAAGTTATTTCCACTTAAAGATTTTTATTATGTACTTATTCCGTATAATAATAATAAGACTCCTACAAGAGTAAGAGTCTTATTCACATTATTTAGGTGTTAAAGTTAATCTTTTTCCGTCTATTCCTTCTGTACTAAGCCTAGTAACATGATAGCTTCCATTTACCCAATCTTCTCTTTGATCATGGTACCAATCACTTTTAAAATGTCCTGATTGCCCTGGTCCCACTATATGATAGCCATTAGACATATCCTTTGCGTCTATAACAAATCGCCAGGATGCTCCGTGATTCACAATGCCATCATCTCCATAACTTGCCGCTTGAACAGTAATATTACTTCCTCCAACTGGTACAGGTTTTTCACGATTGAAAAAGAATGCGAGCAAATCGGATGATTTTGAAATAGGATGAGTAAAGGAAAGTTGATGATATTCTCCCCACTTCCATTTCGTTACATCTGATCCATATTGTTTTTCAAGCTTCTTCATTACCTTTGAATAGGATGTATGTAAAACTTCTGTGAAGCCTCCATGTTTAGAGAACCACACACTGTTTTCTCCATTCATTTGTTTACGAATTAATTCATCAATGACTTGTTGTTTGCCCTCAAATAATTCCATTACATCCTTTGGTATTTCCTTTGAAAATAAAGTATTAGATATTTCTTTCATCAATAAATGAAAGATTAATGGCACAGCTTTATCTTTATTACCGTAAAAATCCCAATTTATTAACTCTTTTACCCCTTGATTGCTCAATTATGTAATTAGACTTATCCTATCTCTATTAGATAGTAGAATCGAATAGAGGAACTGGCATTACAAATTGCCAATCCTTTTTTTCTATATTCAGTTATGCATTGACAGCTTCACTCCATATATTAATATCATTTTCATCTAAAACTGCTTTAATTCCATCTTTTTCAAGCTTTTGAAAATCATCATATTCATCCTTCTCTCTTGGCTTCCAAAATATATAGCCCTCCTCATCCTTTTCGCCAACATATAAATACTGATCAATCTCTGTATCGAATGAAACCTGTGGGAAAGTTCCATTCCACTCGCTCCATTTCAATAGGTAACTTTCAAAATAACGCTTCATTATCGTTTTCAAAACTTATCGCCTCTTCAAAATTAAATTCGAAATCAATTCTTGTATGCTCTCTGAAATGGTTTCAAATGAACCGCTTTCAAAATCTTCTAATTTAACTTTTCCATCTTCATTATCAATAACAACTAACATTCCGTTACCTTCAATACCTATTGGGATATGATTCAATCTATCTTGGTGGTTATCCTTATAGCCCTTTAGCCGTTCTTTAAATGAATTGAATTCAATATTTGGCAATACAGCTTCTAATTCAATATAATAATTTTTATAAAAACCATTTAATTCAGCAAACCAATAGGAATTAAAATACACAATAACCGTTTGATGAAACTGAACACCCATTTCTTGTTCTAAACAAATAAAATTGTGTACTATATTTTTTTCTATTGGTTTCCATAGAATATAACCTTCATCATCTATTTCCCCTTCATAAAAAATAGGATTAACTTCTTCAAGAGCTGGTGTTTTTAATAAAAAATCTAAACCTTCGTGCGCTAATTTTATTCTTAACTTAAAGTATTGTTGCATTGCGTTCTTAATAGACACACATATTCCCCTTCATTTCGCTTAATTGTAGACCCTACAACATCGCTATTTTTTATTTATTTCCTTTCTACAAACCCATCATCAAAAATGGATTTGAATCTCTTCTTTAAATGCCTTATGTAAATATTCTTCAAAATTAGAAGCGATCCATTCTTGTTCACCTGTATCCATATAAACTCTTATAATTTCTACAGCTAGTAATTTACAACCAATTAGATTTCCTGCACCATCTATTCCAATTGCAGCAAATCCGCTTTCTTTAATGTACTTCCCGAAAGAAGTCCCCATCTTCAAGCGCGTGATGGGCGATAGCCAAGCGATAAGGTGGGGATGAATTTCGGTTAGGCATCGCCTAACTGACTTGTAAGAATAACCAATTATGATTGTGGTGCATACATTCAACATCCGATATATTCACTTGTTTATAAGATTTAGCAGGATTTTGTATATAATGGCCGTCCAAATCTTGCACATACACCATCTTCCCTGTAAATCCTGTCACAAATCCTATTTGTCCAAACGCTTTCACCTTATCACCTAGATACATTGTGCCTACATACGGTGTATTTTTATTATTTCTTTTCGCTGTTCTATTGATTGCCATTCTAATCTGTTCTTCCATCATGTTTCAAGTGAGACATTTACTCCTTATGAAGAAGAAAAGAGGGTTGAGTGAATATAAGTTATGGGGGAAATACCCAGTTTGAATAATAACAATTAATGTTAGTTTTAGAAGTATTTAACCATTTACAATTTCTCCACCATTCACGTGCAAAATTTGCCCTGATATGTAAGATGCATCATCGGAAGCCAAAAATACATAAGCAGGTGCCACTTCAAACGGTTGACCGGCTCGCTTCATAGGAACATGGTCTCCAAATGTGGCAATCCATTCTGGAGGTAAGGAAGATGGAATTAATGGAGTCCAAATTGGTCCTGGGGCCACACCATTAACTCGAATCCCTTGCGATGCCAGTGACAATGACAGCGAACGTGTAAATGAAACAATGGCTCCTTTAGATGCCGAGTAGTCAATTGCATCTTGATCTCCGTGATAGGCACTAAGGGATGTTGTATTTATTATGGAGCTCCCTGAATTCATGTATGGCAAAGCAGCTTTCGTCAAAATAAACTGCGAAAAAACATTTGTGTGAAAGGTGCTTGCTCGTTGATTCGAATCTACATCAAGTAGACTGTTCCTTATGTATAGTACACCGGCATTATTCACCAAAATGTCAATACGACCAAATTGGTGAATCGTTCGCATTACAGCTTGTTGGCAATGCTGCTCATACCCAATATCACCTGGAATGGTAATGCAACTACGGCCGTACTTTTTGACATAGAACTCCGTTTCTTTTGCATCACTGTGTTCATTTAGGTATGAGATTGCAATGTCTGCACCCTCTTTCGCGAAGGCTACAGCGACAGCTCTCCCAATTCCACTATCCCCACCAGTTATGAGCGCTACCTTATTTATAAGCTTACCGGCTGGTTTGTAATTGGGATCATCAAATATAGGTCTGGGTACCATTAATGATTCAATGCCAGGTTTATTTTGTTGCTGAGGCGGGAAGCCCATCACATACACCCCTCTCGGCATTTTTCTATAATGTATTATGATATTCAGGAAAATATATCCTTTTCAAAAAATTAAATAGAGGAAGTGAAGGTGTAAAAATGAGTTTTTTCTACAATATGAAGCAGCTGTAGGAAGTAGTAATTATAAGGGGTTATACCAATTTTCGATGAGAGAAAATTTAATATGAATGAACGCTTGCCTTTGAATAGACGAAAAATGACCGTCTTCTTTGCCATCAATACTTAGAATAACCTCTCTCTGCTCCAAACATGACGATATTTATTTGACCACTCCAATACAAATCAAAAGATATTTCACCAAATAAATCATCATTTAATTTCTTCAATATTCCTTACGCCTCCAGTTTTCATGCGTCTATACTGTCCAAATATTTATAAACACTATTCATTCTATTTATTAAGAAATTGATCTTAATTTCAGCGAATTCATCTTCCAAACACTTCTGCATCCTTTTAAAGACACTTCATTACATTACAAACGCGGTATACTTCGATAATAAAATACAATAAACAATATTATTCTCCTCACTCTTCATAAACAACCGCACCAGCAAAAACAATGTGTCCATTTCCAACAACGTTTGCTTCTTCAACAGCTTCGTTATGTTCAAAATCATAAACTCTAATCACTGCGTTATAACTCTCTAACATATGCTCACCATAATGTTCTATGAATTGAGATACAACTATTTCATTATAAGACGCACCTTCTAATAACAGCTGTAAAGAAGCAGTTGAAATATCAATAAACGTTCTTTCTAATAAGTCTTCATTGTAATCGATAAAATCAATTTGAAAATCTCTCATAAATTGTGATGGGATTCTATCTCCCTTTTCATCAAATTTTATTTCCACATACTTTTGCAACATTTCTTTACTCTTGAAATTCCCTAGCCATAGAGACATTACACCTGGATTTTCGATGTTAACCCTCCTCAAACTTTACATTTTATAAAAACTATTTAGGACTTTCATAAAATACATCAGGAGAGTCCTGTTAAACCAGGGGTTATTTTTTCTATTTTTGCCCAACTAAATAAGCATTCAATTTGCATTTGATTTCTACATTTAATTTTTAATAGTCCTTCTTCTTCAATAGCATTTATTTCAAATTGATGAATTATATTGTCTGTTCCCAAACCTTTTATTATTAAATCTTGAATACAATAAAAAGATATCTCTATATAAATTACATCCCATTTATTCCATCGCTTCGGTTTATTTTCAACAGGTTCCTTTGTCATGAATCGGATAACTAAGGTCGGACCATCTCTTCTAAGATGAACATCTAATAACTCTGATTCTTCAAACTCCGGTATCATTCCAAAAATACTTATAAGAGCTTGAGGATTTAAAATTTTAAGTTGATTAATCATGTTTATATGCCTTACTTTCTACTGTTTATTTTCTTTTCAAAATAATAATAGGTCTTCATCTCAAAATTCAGAGAAAAATAAATAGAGAAACATCATTTATGAAATCCCTAAAGATGAAGTACATCATCAATAAAATGCACATCTTTATTCAGTAAGATTTTCAATTTCCTCAGACCAAAATGTATTCTTTTCTAAAGCCTTTGAATCGATACGCTTTAATTCATTTTCAAACCAGATACGTACTGATTCAGGAATTTCATTCTCTAAAAAAGCAAATTCACCATTTAAGTGTATCGCTTCATCAATTAACTTAGAAAACAATAGAAGGCTTTCTGCAAATTGATGGATGGAAGAATTAATGAAGATTTCTTCATAATTGTTGTCATGATGTAAATAAACTACTTTGTCTGTTCTCTCATCAATACAAAGAGGATCTCCAGAACCGTTTGAACCTATTAACCAATAAAACTCAAAATCTATTGGCATGCCAAATTTTCGAGTTACATTCTGCATCAGTTCAGTTGGGTTATCAAACTCTATAAATGGAGCTGCCGATTTCGGAAGACCAGCTTCACTTAAAAACCGTCTCGTATCAATAGATAAATTTGTATGCTGTAACATATCTCCATCCAATTTATTTAATGGCCCGTCCTTTTTTTCATTCCATCTATCACAAAATTCTTTAGGCGAAATCATCTAAATACCTCTTTCCTTTTTTCATCCCATAATTTACTCCTGCATATCCTCTTCATCTTTATAAGTTCTAATCTTTTTGAAAAAGATTTATTTCTTCATTCCAAAAAGTATTATAATTAAGACAATCCCCATCGATTTCAATTAACTTTTCTGTGATAACTTCTAAATCTTCCTTCTTACATTTTCTATTCAAATATGCATGTCTACCATTCACTTCTTTTATTCTCTTTATAAACTCACTATATTCCAAAATACATTCAGCTAATTGTGGTATGGATTGATTTACATATACTTCTTCCATTGTTTCATGATCTATACATACGACTATTCCTAAAGGCTCTTTAATGGATAAAATATTTCCTTCACCTGTAAATCCTAAATATATATACCTCTCATAACTTGCATCTAAATTATATTTTTCCTTTAAGCTTAATAAGCTACCTTTATTTGTTGATTCAAAATTCAAAAATGGTGCTGCAGATTCAGGCAATCCAGCTTTTAATAAAAAATGTTTACATGCTACAGGTATATCTAAATTTTTGAATTTATCTTCTTCATAATGAACGAATGGATATACTTTTTGGTTCCATCTTTTTCGAAATTCATTGGGGTTCATCAATTTAAGCCTTTCCTTCCATACAAATGTAGCTTTTCGTCTAGCAATATTACTTCTCTTCCATTCGATTAAAAATAATCATTTCCTTAATCGCGAATTCAAGCCACTCCCAAAAATCACCGAATTCCTTCCTCTGTTCAAATCCTTCCGTAGCGAAGTCATGAATCACTTGAACCTTTTGTCCTTTTCCAAATTCAAAGCAGGCAATATCATCATTATCATCTCTTCTAGCAAAAGGAACTAATTTTCGATTTGGATACCTTTCTTTCAAATCAAGAAAGCGTCTAGTTGCTTGTGCTGATTCCATCATATACCATAAATCAAAATCAACTAAATGTAATTCAATTGCTTTTTTATATGATTCTGGATATTCAAACCCATCTATCTTAATAAAATAGCTACCCACTCAAATTCCCGCTTTCTAATTTATTTTGAGCAAAACAATGATAAAGCTTTTCTACTACTCGTTTACCTTCAAATACTTCCTCTTCAGCACGAAAGAGAATACATCGCGTTATTCTGCTGAAGGATTATAATCAATCTCTACTTTTTCAAGACCTTCCAATACTTTATGTATTCTATTAGATAAATCTCTTATTTCTTCTTGAGTTAATTCCCCCACTGCGTCTAGTGGATTAAACTTGCTTAATCTCTTTGTTATACCTTTTATATATCCAATAAAAACTTTATCATGAGTTAACAATATTTCACCTACAGCTGTATCAGCAATAACGTCTTCTATTTTCCCTAGATTTATATATTCATCAGCAGCCCTTGCTATTGCATATCTATAGCCTCTATTTAATATTAAAAAATCATTATAGGCTTCTTTGATGTCTTCAAACAATTCGTTATATTCCCAGTCTTCCATTTCAGATTCCTCCATTAGACATTCATTATCATGGTAAATTTGAATCAATAGTTTAGAACTACAAAAGAATCTATATTATTGTATATATAATTAACCTTCACCTTCATATAAACTATCTAAAAACCCATTAAAACTATCCGCAAGAAAGAACATATTATCCATTTCTTCAGTAGATTCTAGATCATGAATCCAAAGGTATATTTTCTCATAATATATTCCATCTATGCCCAAACATATCTGATTACCCCCAGAATCATCTCCTATTGATAAAAAACAATCGGGTATTTCACCATTTAAAGAGTCAAAAACATTTGCTAAATCATCATAGGATTCATTTATATCTATGCCATATAATGTATTTACCACACTCTCTCCCTCTTTTTTAGAAATCTTGAAAACATTTGGTTTTACATTACCACCGTTAAATTCAAGTAAAAATTCTCGATATTGCCTAGGGATTTTAATATCGTGTTCTGCTTCAAATTTTTCTATGTTTTTTAGAGAAGTTTTTTTATGTGAACTATTTATAATCGTCATATTCATTCTCCTTTATATATATTTCTCGCATAACTTTGTGATTGTCTACCACTAAATCTTATAATCTTCTCGCTTTTCAAATCATAAAAAAACTTGAAAGACTTTATTCAATCAAGCTTTTTACTGTTGTTTATTTAAAGTTTTCGAACGGCTATGTTAGTCCATCATAAGCATCTCCGAGTAATACAAAATCACTCTGCATCCAATACTTCCCCTTATTATGTATAAGTCTTTCAAGTAGATCAGTAAACGATGTTGCAATGATTTGTGACTCCCCTACAATTCCATGACGATCAAAGAAGCTATCATAACATTTCCCCAGTCTATTTTGATTCAGGTCGATTGTTAAGTATTCCTCTTTTCCATCATTACATATAATGTACCAACTTGAAGTAATATCCTCTTCGCACAGCTCACCTATTATTACTGGATTTGCTAAAATAAATCCCCTTGGAGAGACAATATAAACTGGATACTCTTCATTCTCAAACAAAACTATCCCTCCGCAAAGACTGTAAAACTCCTTTACATCCTCAGGTAGAATATGCTTCTTCTCGTCAATTATCGGTAATCCTGCAGGCTCAAGGACACGACAATCCGATAAAGACTCTATTTGTGCAATGAGTTGACTCATTTTTTTCATTTCTATGACTCCTAAAGTTATATTCTCATTAGCAAATTTGAGTGCACTTTTACGGCATCGAATAGTTTTTAGTAAAACTACTTCCTTCCAGCCTCTTCCTAAATCCTATGGAATATAGGAACCATAGCACCGCCACTCAAATTTCTTTTATACAGTTTCAATTCACTTCATTGCTTGCGGAATGATGTAAAATAAAATCAACCTTTTCCGCAAATAAATCCGGCATCTCCCTCTTTACATTGCATAAAATATCTTTCACAATTTGTTTCGTATGCTCATTAACCTGTTGTAAAGCTTTACTGTACGGCAAAATTAACTCTTCTGAATTTAAAAGCGTTCGATGAATTCTATCTGCCCAAAATTCTGCCTGAGGTAACATATATGGAATTCCATTCGCTAACTGTACAAGTCCATCTTCTAATCCATTCTGGCTTGCAATATAAAAAATAGTTTCAATTACATAATCGTCTGCAGAAGGTTCCGCCACCTCGTCTTCAAATATTTTACAAAGACCTGGAATGACTTCATTTCCTGCATGAAATGATAATTCATTTAATATTTCTTCAAATTCTTCAATATCATCGCCTTCATTTTCCATAAAACGCATTTTATATAAAATAGCAAGTTGTTCTTTATAACTCATGATGTACCTCCCGATTTTATTCACAACGTTTTTTTACTGTTTAATCTTGCTCTACTTAATCCCCAATTGATTTTCTATATTTTATTAATACTCACTAGATACTAGAATACGAAACACTATGTAAACAATTATTATGTAAAAAAAACAGCAGAGTTTATAAAGTCTCTGCTGTTCTCTACTATTTAACTTCTAACGTGAACCAATTATTGATTGAATAAACAAGCGTTACCAAACAGCCGATTACACCAAACCAAATAACATTAGGACCAATCGTTGAACCAAATAACACCGCCATTAACGATACCATAAACAATAGCATCGCTATACCATTAATCTTAACTTCAACTATATCGCCACTTTTTACTTGTTTTTCTTTACTTCCGAAAAACAATTGATTTGCTTTTATCTTCGCTTCTTTTACATCAGAAGGGAGCGTGTACTCTTCATTATTTTCTAATTTCATTACAACTTCATTATCTACCTTTAAAGCCACTCTTGTAGCTCCGCCCATCATTCCTGTTGCCCTTATTACTTTTATACTCATTTTAAACTCCCCTTAAATTCTTGTTAGCCTAATAAAAATTCCCATACTTTTCAGTTCAAATAATTTTCTATAATATCCCAAATCATTTCCACAATATACATATTATCATATTTAGAGTTAATTTGTTGATAGTAATATGAACGTTTCTATCTTTTACTTTATAGTCTATGATAAGAATCCTGTTACTCTCCCGATATGATTAGTGGATTTTTCAAGCAAGATTTCCTTTTACATCATCTATTCTTATTTGATTGGTTTTTCTGTTTTTAAAACAAATGAACTTAATGCAGGAACCTTAATTTTATTATCATGGAAAACATAAAGCACTTTACTTCCTGCATGTTCACCATCTACTAGCACTTTCCAAGGACCTTTTGATGGAAGAGTAATTTCCACGGCTTCTCTATTCGCATTGTGAGCTACAACAAAATATTCGTTTTTATTACCATCTGCTTTGCCATCTATTGTATAAGCTGCAACATTTTTTGGCGCATCAATGAACGTTAAATGTTTTTTAATTTGTTCAGCAGATGTCATGCGAAAAGCTGAATGGTTGTTACGCAACTCTATTAAGCCTTTCATATAATCTACCTCTTTATCGAATGCTGCACGGCGCACCCAATCCATCTGGTTAATAGAATCAGGAGATTTGTAGCTATTATGATCACCATATTTTGTACGCATGAACTCTTGGCCTGCATGCAAGAATGAAACTCCTTGCGATGTTAATATGATGGAAGAAGACAACTTATGCATTTTTCTGCGTACTTCTTCACTGTCGCCAGGATTAGTCAACTCAAGCTTATCCCATAATGTATGATTGTCATGTGCTTCAACATATGTCAGAACCTGCTCAGGATCCTGATAAGTAGACACTTTTTTATCATAATCAACACCAGCCGTAATTCCTTTTTTAATTCGGTCTTCCATGTTTTGCATTCCGTTCACAAAACCATTATCCTTATCCCCAAATACGCTGCCTTTCAATCCATCACGAATATCGTCATTAAAATGAGCGATTCCTTTCATTTTCTCCGCATTTTTTTGATTTGCTTTTAACTCAGGCGCAAGAGGCGTATTTAAATCCCATCCTTCTCCATGAAGAATAATAGAAGGATCAATTTGATTAACGGCTTTACGTATCGCATTCATTGTTTCGAAATCATGGATACCCATCAAATCAAAACGGAATCCATCTAAATTATACTCTTTTGCCCAATACATGACGGAATCTACCATGAATTTCCTCATCATCTTTCTTTCAGAAGCCGTATCATTCCCTACGCCAGTTCCATTTGCGAGTGAACCATCCTCGTTGTAACGATAATAATAGCCTGGAACTAACTTGTGGAAATTGGATTCATCTGCATTGTACATATGGTTATATACCACGTCCATCACAACACGAAGATTATTATCATGAAGTGTTTGAATCATTTGCTTTAATTCAGTAATTCGAACAGTCGGCTCATAAGAATTAGTAGAATACGAGCCTTCTGGTACATTGTAATTTTTCGGATCATATCCCCAGTTATATTGTGGTTCATTTAAATTTTCTTCATTTACTGAAGCATAATCAAATATCGGTAAAAACTGTACATGAGTAACACCGAGATCCTTAATATGATCAAGACCTGTTTTTACACCTTCAGGTCCTCTCGTTCCTTTTTCTGTTACACCGAGATATTTTCCTTTATGTTTAATACCACTTTCAGGTTGAATGGAAAGATCACGTACTTGCAACTCATAAATAATTGCATCTTCCGGATTTTTAAATTTTGGTTTTTTATTCCCCTTCCAATTTTTCGGATTTGTTTCTTTTAAATCAACGACTGCACCTTTATCACCGTTCACAGAAGCAGCACGCACATATGGATCAACGGCCTCAGTCCATTTGTCACCAATCTTCACCTTATATGTATAAAGAAGGCCTTTCTGATCCCCTTTCAGTTTTGCCATCCAAGTTCCTTTTTCACCTTGTTCCATGTCTATTTCAGTACCTTTTTCATCATCCCATTTTTTATAAGTAACCAACTTTGCCTCACTCGCAGTGGGAGCCCACAAACGGAACTTTGTTTCTCGTGGCGTATATATATTACCTAAATCATTACCATCATAATAAAATAAATTATCAAATTCCTCGCTACGAATTACTTTACCAATTTCAGTATTAGCTTCAATGGAATTTCCCATTTTGATTTTGTATGTTTGTTTTAAATCAAGATTCTTTTCTGTAATTATTTTAACCTTATTGGTAATATCTCCATCATTTGTATCATAAGGACTAACTTTCTCAATGTTAACGCCCTCAATTTCAATTTTTTGCTCCTTAATATTGAATGGAGCATTGGTAGTCATAGTGATTTCATTGAAGCTATCAATGGTAGCCTTCTGAATAGAAAGTTCAGGGGAAGGCTTAGAATAATATACTTTATCATCGCCCGAAAGAACCCACACTTCAGCACGACCATCCTTAATATTTTCAATCCAACGATCACCACCATCTTTTTCCCATTCATTCGTACGAACTATAAATCCTACACGATTATAGTCACTATCTATTTTCACCTTAGCATACTTACCAAACTCATCTTCCCCAGTAAATTCATAGGGTTTACCACTTGCATTTTCAGTCCACATCCAAAGATTCCAGTCTTTTGTATTTCCAGACTTCTCCTTATAGTGAATGATAATTTCAGTTGTTTTCGTATTTGAATCTGCTTGTGCACTTTGAAAAGAAAAACCAGATAATAGCATAGCAATTACAGTAAGTAATAAAATCGTCTTGTTTATTAATTTTTTTGTAATATACACTCCATTCACCCTTTCTTAAAATATTACGAACTATTCATTATGAGTAACACTGTATACGTTAATCTAGAAATTGCTTTTATAACACCTCCGTATTTAATGTTTTTACTTATGTATTTCAATGATCTTTTAATAGAAAAATTAAAGATAGAAAGGAATAAGAAATCAACGAAAACGTTTGCATTAAACATCAAAAAAAAGACTTACTTATTCCTTGTTATATCCCTAAATATCAAAAGATCATGAAAAACATTCTAAAGAAAACGTTTGTTATCGCTTTCAATTTTATAGCACGAACCATAAAAAGGTCAATATATTATTAATTTTCTGTTTTTATTTCGTGAACATATTTCAAATTCTATTAAAATTTGGCTTTATTTTAAACTAATGTTGATAATTAGCTACAAATAAAGATTGTGAAGTATAATTTAAATTATACTCTTAAATTATATAATTAATAAAACAAACTACTTTGGCTCAATATTAATATTTATTTTCAGTTATAAAGAGGGAAAAACACATGCTGATATGTTCGACTTATACAATTGCTCTAATACCTTTTGGTTTTTACAATATACTATTGCATAATTATATTTACTTACTAAATCAATTCTTATAAAAATTGTTTCTTCGGTATTGCACCACCACTCAAAGTATTTATCTGAAAATGATTCTCTCTTAATTTTATTCAAAGCTTTCGTTTTTTTAAACTCATCAATTTCACTCTTTTTAGCACCGCGTGTTAGCCAATTATGATGCTTATTAACAATATAATATTTAATTGCTTCATCGTCTAAAAATTCTTCTATATTGTCAGCACTAATGAAAAAATATCCCATGCAGAAATGATATATTTTCCCATCCTCATCAATACACGGTCCAATATCTCCTGCATAATGATAATCCATACATTGAAAATAGTATTTTCCGTTTTCTTTTGTAAAAAATTTAAGTTCATATTTTGCTTCAAATTCATTGAAGTAAAACATATCCATTTGGAAACCTTCATAAAATTTTTCACCAATTTTATACCAAATGCCACCAAATGATACTTGAAAATCAATTACTTTATCAAAAAAAGGTATTCCTTCATTGGCAAATACTCTTTTAATTTCATCTTTATCTTTAATTGTATCAACTTTCTTACCAGATAATATCATGTCATTTACTGTCTCAGATAGAATTTTTTTCTCCATACTTTTCATACCTTTCATATGAATTTTTGTTGCGTATTTTATAACAACTATTAAACCACCTTTCTTATTGCTTGATTATCCGTCTACTCTAGCCATCTTACATAATTACTTCTAATAGAGATCATTCGTAAATTAAAAACTAAACACTCGAGAGCTTTTCTCAAAAATCATTACCTATTCTTTTTCATATAATGATATTAACTCCCGTTTAAAATCTTCATAAAGTACAAAAGCTTCTTCTAATATTTCTTCCAATTCTTCGTAACTACGGAAAACAGGCATTTTTATTCTCATACTTGGATTTATTAATAACCTCGGATAAATACTCCAAGGACTCCCTAATCGAACTTCGCCATTATAATAAGCAACCCAAATGAATTCTGTCATTCCATGTTCTAGACTAATATTAAACCAAATCATATATTGCGGTGAATGATGAACGACTCCTACTTTAAAAAATCTCTCTTTATAATCAAATGTTGCCTCGTATCCAAAATGTTTCAGTACTTCTATCACTTTTTGAATGTTGTAACTTCCTAATCTATCAACTAAATCGTTAGAATTCTCTCGAAATCGATTAGACATCGCTTGATATCTATCAATAAAATTTATTTTTTCTAAAACCTTTTTTATTTCTGGCTTCATTTCTATAGCCATACTTATTGTTCCACCCATCTCATTTCAATATTATATTTTTCATTACACATATTACTCTTTTCTTTCTCCAATTTATTCATCATCTTCATCAGCATATAATTTATTTAGAAATTCGGTAAATGATTGAGCTACATAAAATACATTTTCCCTCGCCACTTCCTCTGCCTCTTCTGCTGTGATTCCTTCACTTTCCATCAGCATTTCTTTTTCCCATGCACCTTCATGCTCCCAAAAAACGACTATTGGATTCTCTTCATGATTTTTATAATCAAAACAAATTAAGTTTCCTGCTGGATCAAAAGCAAACGGAATTAATCCATTTGGTAATGTATCATTGAAGTCATTATATACATCTACAATATACTCACCACTATTTTCATCAAAAGATAATAAAGTTCCAAATACTCTTTCTATTCCTTGGACGTCAAAAAGTTCTGGTTCTACATTTGCCCCATTATTTTTCGATACACACTCAACATACTCATGAGGAAAATCAACACCTAATTCTTTTCCAACTTTCTTTACATATTCTTCACTTACAGCTTCATCAGCAAATTGCCATTCTATTTTATTCATTTCCTTCCATCTCCCAACCACCTAAATCATTACTATTATGTATCTCTAAAATAACTAATTTCATCGTATTACTCTATTTTCATTTTTAAATTATTTATTAATTCAACAAGCGAATTAGTAAGCAGTTCATTTTCTTCTGTTTCAAAACTCTCTATGAATACCTGCCCTGTTTCATTATCAACCGTAATAGCCATATCTTCAGGAGAGATGAATCCCATTTGAATATATTTAAGTTGTCTCCCCTTATTTTCTTCGTATTGTTTCATCACTTGAAAAAATTCTAATAGACTTTTACCTGGTTCTACAGGTTCAAGATTAACAAGTCGCGAACCATAAAATCCTTGCAAATTTAGAAACCAATACGAATTAAAGTATTCCTTAATAGAAATATGAATTTTGAAACCAAGGGCCTTTTCAATTCCCGAAAAATCATCTAATCTAACTTTTTCAACAGGTTTCCAATACACGTATTCTTCTTCATCTGGATGACTCAAATATAAAATCGGATCTATTTCTTCATCCCAAGGCGCTTTAGGATGTGTGCCGTATTTCTCATTCCAAAAATGCAAAAGGTTATGAAAGTACTGTTCTAATGATTCTTTAATTTCCACGTTATTCTCCCATCTAACTTAAGCAATTAACACTTGAAACCGTTTAGCAGTCGTCTAATCTTCTTCTCTATACCTAACTTATTTTGATAAGTCGTATTCTAAGTACTCCTCATCCCATACAAGAACGTGATCATCTACATTCACGTGCCATTCAGCACCTAAAATGACACAACGAATTTGTGAAAGCAATGCATTCCAATGTTGAACACCCTCCCATAGTGCATCATCTCTGTTGACGGGTAACCTAGTTGAACCTGCGAATATTTCATCGTCTTCCATTAGATTCTCTTGATTATATACAGTAAAATCTTCCCAGTCATATCCTTCACCCGTATTATGATATTTCTCAATTTCTTTATCAACGGAATATTCCAAAATCAATTTATCAATGACTTCCTGTTCAGCAGTAGTAAGCTTTTGTTTACGGTTTGCAGAATAATAAATAGAAACACTCATTTTATAATCCTCCTTCATTCATATCATTTAAAATAACTGTAGGTCCCCGTTTAAAGTCTTCCAACGTTTATGATGCTTCTACTATTATTTTTTTACATTATTTCAAAACTTCCTTTTGAATGAAATAAAATCCTAAATCATGTTTAATACTTGCTTCTTAACATTTTCATCAAATTTAGCGCCTTCTACATTTGCTCCCTTCCAATCTACATTGTCAAGTGTAGCACCAGTAAAATCAGCCTCCATAAAATTTCCATTACAAAGGATACTTCCAGTCAAATCTGCACTTGTAAAATCTGCATTTCTAGCATCTACTTCTGATAAATATGCATTTTCCAAATCTGCTTTTTCAAATTTACCATTTATAAGATTGGCACTGCTGAAATCCGCTCCAGTGCATTGTGCTTGTTCCGCATCGATTCCTGATAAATTTGCATGGCGAAAAGTAGCATAAGTTAAAACTGTTCCAACTAGTTCTCCATATGAAAAATCAACTTCGTCAAAACATGTTTCGTAACAATAACTTATATTTATTTTTGCATATTTCATATTCGCTTTAGAGAAATCCGCTTCACCAAACCTACAATCCGCAATGTTGATTTCCTCTAAATTACAACTTCTAAAGTCAGCCAGCTCAAAATCACAATCACAATCACGAAACGCTGCTCCCATTAATGAAGAAGCTCTTAACTTAACTTGTTTTGCCATAATACGCTCTGCCATAACCTCTGACAAGTCTGAAAAAGTAAGGTCTAAATCACTCATATCTAACTGATCTATAATCTCATCATTGTATTGAGATCTATTTAATATTTCCATCACTCTTATTCTATCATTATTCTTCTCATTCATTATTACGATCTCCTTTCATTTAGCTTTTCAGATAGTCCTTCCAAGCAACATTTGGAGAATAGGTTACAACCATCCGACTTTCATGAAAACTCGGTATAGCCATTGCTTGAGCTGGTTCCAAATATTTCATTACATGTAACCAACTATCAAGTAACATGTCACTATCAGCCTGTAATGGGTTATTTAAAAGATCTATGCAAATACCACCCCAATTAAGTTCTGATACCACAGCTGGGCTATTTAATAACAAATTTCTACCAAACATGTCCAATATATGGCCCCCAAAATATGTTCTAGCTCTTAGCCCTAAGGGACCGTTGGGAAGAAATCTAACTGGTACAGGTTGAGAAGATATTTCCATCCACATATGTAAGCGTTCATGTTCGGTATTCCACGGATAGGATAAAGGCCAAAAAATTTGAGTTACTCCATAACGTGGTTTCGCAATTTCTGCGATTTGGTCAGATAATTCAAAAAAAGCTGGCCATAATTTTTTGGGTATAGACTTATGAAACTCAAACTCCAAAAATGAACGATGGCTCCAATTAACTTCAAAACTCCCTCTATAGTTCACAGATTTATCACGATAAAGGTGAACCTCTGATACCCTACGCTCTGAAATCACTTTTTCAAGAATTTCCTCACGATTATATTCTACCCGTACCGTTTCACAGTTGCCCCAATGAGTAGGAGCAAATTTTTCATTTGACTCAAACACGTCTAAAAGACGACTTAGTATCTCTTCCTTGTTCAAAGATACTGTGGGATACATTTCAATTAAAAAATAATTAGGTTTCATTTATATCCTCCTTACTCTTAAAAATAAAACGATCATAATTATCTCATTTAAAATGATTACTAACCTCTAGAATACCTTCCTATTAATTACCGCATCCTGTGTAATACTATGAAAATTACCAAAACGTAATTTAAAAGATTCCGTTCATCAATATCTCTACCCCAGTTTTATCTAATGTCCTTTAAAAACATATGTACCGAATTTGAAAACATCTCCGAATCTTCTCTCTCAATTTCTTTCATAATATCCTCAAAAAAGCTCTTCACTTTAACGTTATATCGCTTAACAACATGTATATAAGTTGGAAGAATATCCTTATTATTCAATATACGTATATTCATTATTTTTATCCACTCTATTGCATTACTCTCCATGTTGATCATAGCATCTATAAACTCTCTAAAATATAGTTCCTTCTTTGAATTGCTATAATACGATTCAATAGCGTGGACCAATCCAAACATTACTTCTTCATCTTCATAATCCTTTGACATAATGATATATAACCGTTATTATTTTCAGTCCTTATTATCTACTTTCCCCCATTCAATTCCCTTACAGATTTTATCCTATTATAATAAATTACAAATATTTGATACTCCATTTCAAACAAAGAAATTATTGATTCATCTAGTAAACAGAAAATGCATGATATCTTCTTTTTTCAGCGTATCGCTTGTAGTCAAATAAGAAATATAATTTGTGGCCATATCCTTATTCGTATCTTTTATCCTATAAAAACTATCTAAAAATTGTTGTACTAAATCTTCATCTACGTTTTCAATTGGAGCGGGTAGGTACTTTTCACCCCTATACTGATATGCTTTCCAGTCAGTAAAAGAAACTGCATCCACAATACAACTCCATACCAATTCCCACAATGGATCATTTTCGTTTTGCATTTGCATAAACAGTCCAGAAAATTCTGTTCCATCATCCAATAAATAATAAATTTCATCCCCAGAATACCGCTTGTTTTCCAACCATTCCCAACAAACTTTCAATGCATTGGTTACGTCCTCATATTCTAAAGAAGTTGATAACAACTCAACTATGGTTTCGCTTACTCCTAATAAAAATGCAACCTGTGCGTTTGACTCTAAAGATTTAAAGGTAACTAACATTGTATGCCTCCGAATATTCAACTCTTCCTGTTTTTCAAGTACTATAGAAAACAGGAATTTCATCCTTTAATCCACTACTATAATTTAAATCCATAAAAATATTTTTGGCCTCTTTCCCAACTTTTTTTCGAGAGACCATCTATATAGGTTACAAAATCCTTATAATTATCATTACTAATTATTGTATGATAATCAGCAGGTACTTTCTCACCCGTCCAAATTGATAATAAGGATGGTATCAACTCCATTTTTAATGGTTCTTCATTATTCGCTGTTCTTATAACTCTTTCAAAAAGTTTTTTTGTTAAATCTCCGGGAAACGCTAAGCTCTGATAGAAATAATACTTTTCCATATCACATTTTTCAGTGTAATTAAGATAAAATTCACCAATGTCGTTTACACTTACTTCTTCCCCGATAATATCTTGATAATTTATATAAAAATCAATTGAATCTCTTATTATCATCGAAGTATCTGTTATTTCATCCCATTCTTCAAGTAATACTAATAAATACGGGATAATCTCCATAGAAAGCGATGTAACAGCTGATGATGAAAATGTATCTACTGCGTATTCACTTGCTGAACCTAAAAATTTAAGATTATTAGAATTTCTAATATCTTCATGTGTAGCAATAGAGCAAAAAATTCGAATACATAAGTTTAATACTTGTTCATCATTCGTATAATTCATTAGTTGGATTAGCAATTGTTTTTGTGAAAAATCACCAGCCTTAAAAAGCTCTATTAAATTTAACAAAACTTCCTTTTCTGTTTTAGCACTCAAAATATTCTCTTTCAAAACTGAGATAGATTCAACTGGTTTATTTCCATACCAAATACTATTCATTAAATTTGTACTTGCAACCAATTTTTTCAACCTCCTCGAAATTATCTATTAATATATTATCCCCTATTTGACTAGGAGATAAGAAAGTTTTCTTTAATTAACAGCACATTTTAATTTTTTGTTTACGTTATAATCGTATTCTAATATAATAATTAAACGAGCTTTATATGCAATATTGTGTTCATATTCTATTCATAATTCTCATGTAACATGCTTTATATAAGGAAAATGACTGTTAAAAAGGAATGATGAACATGTTAGCATCTGCTATTACATTTATTACAGCTGCACTCATTTTTTATACAATCGGAGTATGGAGTGAAAAATTTCAAAAGACATTAAAATTGTGGCATGTCATTATTTTCTGGCTTGGATTAGTATGTGATACGATCGGGACCACATTAATGGAGAAAATGGCAGAAGCAGGATCTCTGTTCAGCTTCCATGGAATAACAGGCTTATCAGCAATTTTACTTATGCTATTCCATGCTGTTTGGGTAACAATTGTGTTAATAAAAAAAGATACAAAAATGATGACAACATTCCACACACTAAGCGTTATCGTATGGTTCATTTGGCTAATTCCATATATTTCCGGACTTATATACGGAATGACAAATAGCTTTTAATTAACCAAAAAATCACCATTGCTAAAACTACCTTAGGAGGTATATGATGAAAAAGTTATATAATGCATCGTTCACTTATTTAATTATCGGTTTACTATCAGGCATATTTGCAAGAGAATATGCAAAAGCACAGGGAATTCAAGGCACTACTCTGCTGAACCTTTTGCACACACATGTACTAGTTCTTGGATTTTTATTCTTTTTAATTGCCTTAGCCTTATCAAAATCATTTGCACTCCAGGAAGCAAAAAGTTTTAACATGTGGTTCACCGTCTATAATATAGGATTGATTTTAACAGTATCTTCAATGGCGGCCCGCGGACTTCTTCAAATCAATGGAACTGATTTTAAAGGATTAAGTCATATTGCAGGAATGTCCCATTCTATTATCGGTGTCGGTCTCGTTTGGTTTATGATTCTATTAAAAAAATCATACAAAGGATAAAAGGAGATCAAACATGAGCTTAGCTGTTCTATCAAGTATTATTGCTCTTTGTATGGCTGTTGGAATGATGTTTCTTCGCTTAAAATCAGCAAAGAAACCTGTAACACTTAAAAAAATTATACTCCCACCAATTTTTATGAGTACGGGAGCTTCCATGTACTTCTTACCAGAATTTCGATTAACAACAACAGAAATTCTAGAAGCAGTTATCGTTGGTTTATTTTTTTCTATTTTTCTTATTAAAACGTCAAAATTTGAAATACGTGGAAAAGACATCTATTTAATACCTTCTAAAGCATTTATATTTATTTTAGTCGGTTTACTTGTTGTTCGCATTGCTTTTAAATCATATTTAAGTCAATCCATTGATTTAGGACAATTAAGCGGTATGTTCTTCTTACTCGCCTTTGCGATGATCGTCTCTTGGAGAATTGGAATGTACCGTTCGTTTATGAAATTGCAGCGGGAAATACGGTTTGTAGACAAAAGTCTTTAATCAAAAAAGCACATCCCTAAATAACCTGAGTCCGATACAATATCGGACTCAGGTTATTTATTTTCCTTTGAAAACGTTCATGAATGTATAGAGGAGCTTCACATATACTTTCTATGCATTATCTTCCTATCATAAAAATTGTGAAGATGCTACATGCAGCCATGTTCCAAAGGGCGTCATCATGTTTAATCGCTCAATATCATTACCAATTAGTTCAACAACTCTTTCAGCATTGCCTAGCTTAATAGCTGAACGAATTTCTTTTGCAATGTTTATATTATCCATAACTTATTATCTCCTCTATTTCGCTACATTACCTATTTGTTTAACATTTTAACTTCCTTTTAATTCTTATATAGAAATTTATTATTATTGTTAATAAAAAACAATCATATATTATCATATAAATATTTTTAAGAGTTTATAAAATTAATTATATTACAAATATACTTAACTTGACCACTCCCACGGCTGAAGCCATGGGATTCTTTTTCGCAAACTTCTCACTTACTATGTTCCAAAGAAACAAGCAGCGGTGAGACTTGGGCGAACAACTCTCGATAGAAAAGTACGCTAACAAGAGGGCAAGGTCTGTGCCAACTACGCCATCCGACAGGCGATACTTTTTTTCAAAAACCTTTTATACCAAATCGGTTGTTTGTATACAACTGATACGATTGGCTGTACGTCCATCTCATGTATTTTACGCGCAATGTTTTGGGCGCCATTTACATCTCGATGGATTTCTGTTTTGTGAACAGAACATATAAAACGACGTCCGGTTGCTTTGTGTCTCCCACCACAAAATGGACAGTCTTGTGACGTATAACTTTCTTCTGTTTCTTCCACTTTGATACCTTTTAACTTTGCTTTATACGTTAACTTTTGTTTGATTTTCCCTTGATTCCAAAGCGATAATTGTTGTCGTCTTTTTTTGTTATTTTTTTGTTATTTTTTTGTTTCTTTTTTACATTTTGTTTTGTATTTTTTTCAATTCCTGATACATTTCCAATCACAAAATGTGTCACTTGTTCTTGTTCTAAAAATTGAACCACTTCTTTTGTTGTTTTATGTTCTAAATGTTCCATTTGATTTTTACTTTTTTGACGGATTCGATTTCGTGCTGTTTTGTATTTTTTCCATTGACGAGAACCTTTTTTACACCGAGACATTTTTTTACTAAGGTCTGCTAATGCTTTGGCACGAAATTGTGAAATACTACGTATGGCTCTTCCAGAAACCAATAAGGCTTTGTCCTTTGTTGCGACCGTTACTGCATGGATTTCACCTAGATCTCCGCCCGCGATTTTTTTCTTGTACTGAGATATATCTTTTTCTGGAACAGCCACTGAATAACAAAACCAATACGCACCATTACGCCAAACAATCTCTGCATAATTGCAATCTTTTACATCATCAATTGCTAAGTTGGGTATTACTACAAAGTTGTTTTTCTTTGAAATCGATTCGTTCCAATTTTTCTTCTTCTTTTTTGTTAATAAATTGACAAGGTTGACTTCATAATTCACACGTTTGATTTTAATGGTCATATCTGTGATTTCCATACTTGCCTTTTTTAATGGAATACAATAATAATATTTTTTTCGCCATGGATACTTTGCTTTTTTATCTGTTTTTCTTAATTTACGAATGGTTTCACGATTTGCTTCATATTTGTCCGCAATTGCCTGTACGGTTTGAGAGTGCAGGTTGTACGTTTGTTTGCGAACAGCTTGGATTTCAGACTTACTTAACCACTTTTTCCATGCGAAATAATAGCTCGTCGCTTCACGAACAATATCATTCCAAACAGAAGCTGTTTCTCTTTGCATGTTACGAAGTTCTTCGTATAATTCTTTTTCAAATGGAATTTGAAATGCATGTGTGACAAACATGTTGTATCCTCCTTTCTTCTTTATTTTTCCTTACGTTCAATATAACAAATAGAACAAAAACATGTGTCGTTTTTTATTCACTTTCATCCCACGGCTGAAGCACATGGGCTTTCCCGCTCATAAATTCTGTAATTCCACAATCGGGCTATTTTGTTGAATAACACCTTAAAAGAAAATTGGATATCTTTTTTACATTTCAGAAAATATTGTGAAGATTTCTACTTAAAGAGGCAAAATACTTCAAGAAGTATTTTGATGATAATGTGTTAGAATAGTTATTAGGAATGAGTCTAACTGATTTAAAAATGTGTAATAATGAAAAGAGAAAATAGTTTGAAATGAGGAAATTATATGAGTACAATCAAAAAGCACAAGCCCAATAAACTAAAAATCGTTTTACGAGCATTAATGATTATTATTGGGGCATTTATAACAGCATATGGACTAGAAGCGGTATTAATCCCAAACAACGTATCAGATGGTGGTGTGACGGGTTTAAGTATCGTTAGCTCACAACTATTTGGAGTACCATTAGGACTTCTAATTGCAGTCATTAACATCCCTTTTGTTTGGTTAGGGTATAAGCAAATTGGTAAAAGTTTTGCTATTTATTCGGTTATCGGTATTGCTTCACTAGCAATCGGTACTATCCTTATGCACAACGTACCAACTATTATTCATGGTGATACATTGTTAATTACCGTTGTTGGGGGGATTATCATCGGTTTTGGTATGGGGTTAGCATTGCGTAATGGTGGCGCATTAGATGGAATTGATATGTTAGCCGTATTACTTTCTCGAAAATTACCTTTTGGGACAAGTGACCTCATCTTATTTTTAAACATTTTTGTCTTTATTGTTGTCTCAACAGTATTTGGTCTTCAAGGGGCTATTCTTTCGGCAATTGCTTACTTTATTGCTTCTAAAGTAATTCACATCGTTGAAGAAGGTTTAAGTGGTTCTAAAACCTTTACAATTATCACAAAGGAACCTGAATTAATGGTAGAGACAATTCGAGATCGCTTAGGTCGAAGTGCAACGTATAAAGAAGCTTTCGGCGGTTATTCCAATGAACAATTTAAAGAAATCACTTGTGTCATTAACCGTTTAGAAGAAAGTAAAATGAAAGAAATCATTCATGAAATTGATGAAAATGCCTTTGTTGCGGTATATGACGTAGCAGAAGTAAAGGGCGGTAATTTCAAAAAACATGATATTCATTAATTACAACCTAGAAAATTTTAATATAGTTTCACAAAAAATCACCTTTTTAGTTTTACTAAAAGGTGATTTTTATACTGGATATTTATGTTAATGTTTTATAAAGGTTACGATGAAAAGTACTTAAACGGAGGCGTTAGCACAATAACTAAAGATCAATTTTTGAAGCTCTTTTAAATTTTTAGATATTCCGCAATTGAACGCGATTGTTGAAGAACCTTTAGATTTAAACGACTTTATTGTTATATTTTTAATTTAAGTGTCGTGAAGTATTATACATCAAAATTTAAACTTATTTTAACCCCGTCTTTACTCAGAACGGGGTTATGCGTGTTTTAGGTTTGAAAATTAAATAACATTATTGTCACTTTACAACATAACGTCATTTCCTTAAATAGGGTATAATTCCCCCAGTTTTTACAACACCTCAATCCAAGAAATCTTCCTATAGGTAGAACAAAAGCTAAATTGACTTTCATAAGATAAAGTATTGTATCAGCATTAGCTAGCCCTCAATTTATTGATTCTCTACTAACATGAAAAGGATCTACATTATTTTCTTCTAATAATTCCTCAAATTTCTCTGTTCCGTATTTTACAAAATATTCATATTCTGACTGTGAAATAAAAAATGCTAACAAAATTTTACCATGTTTTTCTGTATTTCCAGTAAGTACGTGGCCATATTCTTCTGGGAAAGCAAATGGTTCAGTAAAGTAAACTGCACTTTTATTGTATTTTTGAACAAAAGACTTATCGATGCTTTCAATGCCACTAATTGCTGTTCCTCGTCCTATTTCTATTTCATTACCTACACAATAAAATAAAGTATTTGCAAGAATATACCCTGTACTACGAAATGCTCCATCAACTACCATTGAAATTTCAACATTATCTCCTACTATTTCTTCATATTTACTAACTCCAAGTGTGTTAAAAACGAGGCATTCTTCAAATACATTTTCATATTTCAAAATTTGTATACTCGGAATATCCTCACTATTTTTAAACACTTCTCGATCCATTGGTTCACCTAAGTATTTACTATAATGGTCATAATAAAGCTCACCATAATTAATCATTCTTTGAATTCCCCTTTATACATCCCTGTTACATCTTTAATTAGTTGATTATACATACTTTTTTTCAACAAAATTATTGTTCTCTAATTTGAATGATGATACTTTGAATATTTTTGTGAAAATCTCTTACTATTAGTAGTTTTCGGATCAAGATTTAACTAACTATGAGAGTTTGGTGCTCCTACCAAAGTTGCACCTAAAACGTAATCGCCATCACCTTCTGTAAGTCTCCCCATCATGTCTGTCTTATTCGTCATCGTCTTCATATAAACTATTCAAGAATTCATCAATATCACTTGCTAAAAAATACATATTACTCATATCATCAGGATCTTCTGGTTCTTGCTCATGATCCCAAAAGTAAATCTTTTCATAATAGGGCTCTTTGGTTCCTAAGCATATCGTGTTTCCTGATGGATTATCTCCAATTGGAATAAATCCTTTAGGTAATCTCCCATCCATTATATCTATAAAATCTGTTAAATTATCATACCTTTCTCCGATTCCATAAAAAACATTTAATACACTTGGTCCTTGTTTATCCGATATGGCAAATAGATTTGGGCTTACTTTCCCACCATTCCATTCTAGCAAAAACCTCTTATATAGTTTTGTTAGCGTAATATCATTCTCTATTTCAAATTCCTCTATTTGTTCTAATGAAAGTTTATCGCGTGAACTGAAAATTTTCACCATATATCCTCCTAGTTATTTTCCATTAATAATACTAGCTCTAACCATATGAACTTTTCTAGCAATAAATTTATTCTCCAATATAAATATAGAATAATAACAAAAGCCCATTCATAAGAATCAGCTTTTATTTGTTAATCATATTTAATATAAACATCTTCTTCTTTAACTTTGGCTTGTTCAAGAAAATCAATCATATCTATGACTAACTCAGGTAATACCTCCTTTAAAGAACTTGAACTCCTCACTTTGTTAGGATCAAATATGCGAAATTGTTTTATAGTTAGACTAATATCCTTCACGTGCCATGGAGATTGATTATACCAACCCTCTTGATAAAAATATTCTTTAACAATACCTTCTTTTGGAACATCATGATCTAATAAATGATCTAAAATTGTTTCAAAATAACCATTCCATATTCTAAATGTAGATTCGTTTCCGTCCTGATCGTTCCTTACTAAATCAATTTCTACTTCCCCTTCAAAACCAACATAATATTTATCATTTATCATAAAATATTACTCCTCCCAATGTCCTTTATCTAGAATCTTTATCGGCTCAGGAGTAGCCCTTCCACCCTTTCTTAATTACATTAGCTTATGATAAATCTTTTAATATCATATTTTTATGATTAATAACATATATGAAATCTTCAATTCGCAATTTAAATCTAGTATATTTAAAATCATTTGAATATTCTTCTGATACTGAATCAATTACAATTGCTTCATGGCCTTCTTTTTTTATTAAATACTGATTACCATCCAGCAAAATTCCTTTATATTTATCACCATTATACAAGTATTTTTTTAACAAGTTTTTTTCTTCACCGTTTTTACTTTCTAAAAATTTATTTATATCTTTTAAAGTGGCTTCATCAATTTCAGATAATAAAAAATCCTTCAACTTATTTATAGCAAAATCTCCATTACTTTCTATAAATTTTTGCTTATTGAATTTATCCTTCAAATCCAATCACAATCCATTCATCTACCATATCCCAGAAATTAATATTGTATTCAGGTAGATCTTTAGCTGACCATAATGTCACATTGTCATTTTCACAATTTTTATAATCAATAGCTACATACGTTCCCATTCCATTAGAGAAAAAGCCAAATAATGTATGCAAATCAATTTGAAGAGGTTCTTCTATTTCATCTATGATCCCCCACTCCAAATCATTATCACCTAAAAATGTCACATTTTCCAAATCAACTAAACCCATAAAAACACTTGCATAGTAATAAAATCTGTTATGAACATTCTCAATCATGTTGACAAAATATGCAATACCACCAGTTTGTTCCCCAAAAAAGCAGGCTCCATTTTTGAAACAAGTGTAACAAGATCTAGCTACTACCCGTCTCCCTTTATTTTTCGTATCAACTTGAATATAGCTTGATGCACAGCCGTAGAAAAGTGCTGCTCGGTCAAGCGGCACTCCTTAATCAATTCACCATTAAGCAGTAAAGACCCTAATACCGTCTGTTCTGCCTCGACGTTTTGAATACTCATGGCCGCCACCCATGTTCCTGCAAGAACTTCTGTAATTCTTCCTCAGACGGTACGTTCTTCTCCCACTCTTCACACTCCTCCAAAAACTTCTCAGTCTCACAAATAACAGACGGTTCCTTCTTCCGGAATTTCGCTGTCGCTTCCTCTACTTCACTGAGCTTCGTATATCCCTTTCCATGCCAATCTCGTAAAATCCCCTTCACATAAGCAAGCGTTCGCTTATTATTTTCATAGGCAATCTGAAGTGCCTTTAGTACAAGCTCCTCTGATAAATCCGCAATCCATTCACTTAATTCCTCCACTGCATAAGACGACAAACTACCGAAGTTTTGTTCATAAAACGTGAATACATCGCTTCCTGAATCCACTTCTTCTACCTCTTCATCCGCTTCATAACTTGCAATAGGTTCTTGAGGAATCATATCAGACACTTCAACCGGTATGCCGAAATGCTCTAGCAGTAGCGGAATATTTAGCTCTTCCTCCAAACATTTTCGAAGAAACATATGTACAAACTCTTTACTTTTCACAGTCTTTAATTCACGTAACACGCATTTCTCCACATTCGTATTCGTAACTGGATTATAGCGCAACCAATTTTGTATGTATAACTCCTTCGTTTCTGCATCATATAGTATCTTTCCATATTCGATAAACCGCTGCAGTAATTTCTCAACAGTCTCCCTGTTGTAACCTGTTTCCATCTCTGCCAAACGCTTCGGCAACGGATAGATCCCGCATTGCGTCGTTTTCGAACACGTCAGCAAATAAATATAAAAGTATCGCTCCTCCGGCGTTAAATCCAAAACAAAATCATCCTGCCAAAAGTTCACCTGTACATTACGGTATACTGCCATGTTTATTCCTCCCGCCTTTTAGTGGTAAATATAGAATTGGTGATTCCTTAACATATATAGGGATGCAGGAGGGAATTTGGCAAATTTATTTTATATTTTTAAAAATTACTAGGATGTTATTTTTTGAAGTGATTCTTGTAGTAGTTTTTTTGTTTTTGTTTTTGTTTTTTTAATGATTTATTACTTAGGAGGGGCTTGAAAGGGGCTTAGAAGGGCATATAGGAAATCTTTTATTGCATACAATTGTTTATCATCTACTGAAGACATCATGAAATAGCACTACATGAAAAAAATTAGTTTTGTTTTATAATTTCATCAATTGTCACTTCTTTATCAGCGACTAAATCATAAAATCCTATGTGAACTCCTTCTTCATATAGCCAGCATAGATCCGTTCCATAAGGAGCTTCAAAAATCCCCATAATTACAGGAGCGATTTTCAAAATAGATTCCACACTTAAAATAATGAAATTCTCCGCATTATTCACATATTCATCAGTATCTTCTATAGAATAAAAATTCCAGCCATTTAATTGCGGGATAGAACTTTTTTCTCTAAATGAATATCTAATTGGTTTTCCAGCAAGAATATTCTTTGAAACTACAAAACCACCATACTCATTATTATTTATTTTCATCTCCAAACTCCTTAATATTATAATTGACAGCATGTTTTAATAAAATCCCATAAACTGGTTTCAACTTATCAGTAGGCAATTTATTGATTGTTATCGCAAAGTTAAAAGGAAGCACATTATGTTTATCTCATGCCTTAATATCAATTCCTTCTGAACTTAATTATTTTTCACTTCTTCTTTTTGTTATTTACAACTGCTGAACTCAATAAATCCAAGCCTAAATTCTTAATTTCTTTTCTTTTTTCATATACAAAAGTAAGTGTATTTGTGCTAAATTCCATCACTTGCTGCTCCTGTTTTAAAATTTTAACCAAGGCAACTTCTATAAGAGTTGCTGCGTGTATAGACTGCTTTATTTTATACTGAATGGATGTTAATTCATCTAGTATATTTGGAATGGATGCTAAAGGTATTTGCTTGGCTAGAGTAGAAAATGTTTGATTGTAAATTGGTAATTGCAAATACAACCCATACACATACTACCAGCTTGTATATTTTCATAAAAGTGTCCCTTGCTTTTTCTGGGAGAAATGTTTTGATATCTAGCCGCATTTGTTTTGTCATAATAAAATCTTCTCTTATGTACTTTAACATCTTTCAATCTCCTCTTACTTATTCTTGTCTGAAATAATAGCGTAAGTAGCGAACTAAATGAAAAATCATGAAGAATGCACTGATTGGAAATAAAAATTCCAAAAATGTGTTGACTACATCACCAAATACATTAAACTGACCAAACATAAGTACTAATAGACCATTCATAACTGTACTTAATATTCCAAAGCGCGCCCAAATGTATAGGCCTCCGTATTCCACGTTAGCCTTTTCTGTAGAATAACTTCTCTTTTTTTTCATACAATCTCCGCCTTGCATATTTGTCTTATTTTAGTGTAATTTATCGCGTAGCACTGATCCACCCTACTGTACTAGTGAATTTTCCCATTAAAATCTCTTTTGTCATTTGTCTCACTTCGCCATCGCTTATACCTCGGTTGACCCAATGTGACAGCGACCATTCTCCTTTTGTCCAGGTAAGTAATGACTTTATTCCTGATGATCCTGACTTTATTCCTGTTCCGAGTCCACGTACTCCTGGAATGGTACCTGCCGCATCTAATGCCACAGCCATGAAATCTTTTTTTCCCTGAGAATAGAGTAATCCATCAGCCGCCAATCCACCTATACCTGCTAATGTAGAAAGCCCACCCAATGTCGCCGCAAGTGGTGGACACCATACTGTTAAAATAGCTGCTGTCCCGAATGCTGCTGAGATATATCCGCAATAAGTAGATACATCTGATAGTAAGCCGTCTGGGTCTTTAACATAGTCAACAAATTTGTTTGCTAAATCTCCTGCTTCATCTACAAGTTCTTCTACTTCATGTGTTGCTTTATCAACGAGTTTTTTGGCGCCTCCTATCATTTTATCAAAAAATCCTTGTTCCTCTTTCTTCTCTTTTTTCGCTTCTTTCTGTTTTGCTCCAATCGGAACTGTTCCTGCTAATTCTTGCTCATCTGCTTTGGCAAATTTTTCGGCTGCCCGTTCAAGGGAGCGCGCTAAGTTATGCGCGTAGTGCATCGAATCGTTTATTTGTCTTTTTGCTTCGTACCATTGCTTGTCAACGAGTGATTTTGCTTTTACACTCCATGGAATAGATTGATAGTTTCTTTCATAGAAAAAGAGCATCCCCTTCTTAAGCACATAGGAATACTCTTTTTCTGTACAACAATCGGCGCCTATTATCATTACACCAATTGAAACGTATTTACAATTTGTAAAAATGAAGGCTCAAACGCTATCGCGTCATCTATATTTAGTGTAGAAAATGTAATACTGTAAACGTGCTGTTTTTCTAGCATTGGAATCAAAAATTGATTCGTACATAAAGTTAACTGTTCATCGGCATATTCTATCCCAGTAAAACTCCGTACATGCACGACATTACCAATGGAAAATGGTAATTCTTCAATCGAATGCAATTTATAAAAATCTGATTCTTTCTTTTTTAACAATTCTTCTATACTATGAATAGAAGAATACGCTTTCTGATACGGAAATGTGGAGATTGTAATATCCGAAAAATGCACTTTATTCTCTTCATCTCCAAGGACTTGTAGTGCAAATAAGCCTACTTTCATAGTCTCTAAATTTTGTAAAATATACTCTAATTGTAATTGAACAGGCTCACGGTTTTCACTAACAAATGGAAAGATTTCAGCTTGTTTCTCTAAAAACAAAGAAGTAAATTCTTCTACATGCTCAGGATCTGTTTCCATGAGTGTCCACGTGTCGGGAAGCGCAATTGAAATATGTTTATTCTCTAATGTATACCGATACCAAGATTCAAATTCCATAACCTCATCCCTTCTTTCTCGTAATTATGTTTCATCGAAAGTCTAAAATGTTCATTCTAACAGGAGCTCGAAAAAAAATAACGCTTACTTTCCTCTTCTCACATAGTAAAAATAACGAATGATATGAAACAGAATACAAACTGCCCCAATGCTGGCAATCACCACATTGATTGTAAACAAAGTATCATTAAATGGATGGTCTTTCCCAATCAGTTTATTTAAAATACACGTAATTGCAAATACAATCCATACACATACCGCCAGCTTGTATATTTTCATAAAAGTTTCCCTTGCTTTTTCTGAGAGAAATGTTTTGATATCTAGCCGCATTTGTTTTGTCATAATGAAATCTTCTCTTATGTACTTTAACATCTTTCAATCTCCTCTTACTTATTCTTGTCTGAAATAGTTGCGTAAGTAGCGAATTAAATGGAAAATCATGAAGAATGCACCTATTACAATTAAAAACCAAAGAAATAAAAGTACCACCAATCCTAGTTTATTATGTGGACCAAACATAACTACTAATAGAGCGTTTATAAATGCACCTATTACCGTAAAACGCATCCATATATACACACTCACATATTCACCCGAAGCTTTCTTCGGAAAATATTCCCTCTTTTTTTTCATACAATCTCCGCCTTGCATATTTGTCTTATTTTGGTGTACTGTCTCGTTTAGCACCGTACCACCCTATTGCACTAGTTCCTTTTCCTATTAAAATATCTTTTGTCATTTGAATCGCTTCACCATCGCTTGTACCTCGGTTGATCCAATGTGACAATGACCATTCTGCTTTTGTGTACCCAAATACTGATTTTACTGTTTTTCCAAATGTAGCCATTCCAGGAGCTACACCTAATGCATCTAATGCCACAGCCATTCCATCTGTTTTTCCCATAAAATAGAGTGACGTATCAGCAGCAAGTCCTGCTAATCCTGCTACTGTAGAAACCGTACCCAACACCCCCGCAACCGGTGGACACCATCCTCTGAAGCATTTGAAAGGAATTTCAATTTATTAGTGTCTAATAAGTCATCATGAGTAGCTATCGAGCAAAAAAGTCTTGTACATAAATTAAGAATAACCTCATCTTGAGTACTATTCATAAGTTGTATGAGTAATCCCTTTACAGAGAAATTACCTAATTTTAGCAATTCATTAATTAAGAGAAAGCATTCTTTCTCAGTCGTAACATCTTTTAGCTTAGATTTAAGATTTTCGATTTTATCATTTGGAATATCACCATACCAAATATCTTTTACCATACTTTCCAAATTCATGATCCCTCTCCTTTGTAATTATTCTCTCAAACCATTTCTCTCTGTCACTTTGTCACCCAGTAAAAGTTTATCCCGCTTAATTATCGTTCTTGTCACACTATCCTAGTATTAAAACAAAAATCCATCATGTGCAAATGCTTCTTTCGTGCTATCTAGTACTTTTACAAGTACCCTTTAATCATATAATGCAATTCCTTGATTTGTCTGCTAATTTACTGCTAACTTTCTCTTATTTTGTATAAAAATGCCCCTAAACAAATTCACTTGTTTAGGGACATTTCGTGTTACTATTTTATTTAATCACAAAATTTGTCGTTCTCCTGTATAAAATGTAAATCGAGTAGTAAGTGTGGTAATCTTTTATTTCTTTGTCACAGCAACCAATCTCGTACGAAGCTAGTTCAATGCAAAAAGATTAGCAATTATTTGCTAAAAATTTTAGTGTGTGAATTATTGGTTGTAAACAATAGATTTACATTTTTTAAGAATGAATCTTCATAAGAAAGTCTTCAAGTATTTTCTTTACTGATATGCTGGCTTTGGGCAATAGATCATTTACTCGATGCAGTATGGATGGATCGGCCAGTATCATTTGTTTACTTTCTAGAGTCGTAAAGCTTCTTAGAGTATCTATACATATCTCGAATAGTTCTTCATCTTCAACACTAAGCAGTGATAGTAATATTGTCAATTCATACATATTACAGTTACTATCCATACAGTATGCCAGTTTTTTCTGCCATTCTAACGGTTTAGTAAGTACTTTACTTGATAATTCCTCCCAATCTTTTGGGCTAAACTCTGTCAATATCTCACTTACAATTATACAACCATCGTCGTACCATGCGTCCTCAGTTGTTTCAGCAGATATAAAATCATCCAATTCCCTATACATTTTTTCACCACTTTTCAGTTTAAATATATCTTAAAAGCCTGATGAGCGAGGTGTATTTACTGTCCCTGTTGGAAAACCACTAGTTACATCATCACCAATTTTGATGGCATCAATCTCAACTCCACTATTTATATCGCTCCCCGATATTTAAATCGCAACATCCTGATAACCTACTTCGGTAACTTTTTCATTTACAAGAAGAAGACCTAACCCATTTTCCATGTCCCATGAACAGTCGAAGGTTAGTCCGATTCCTCGACCTTCAAAAATACCCGCATATGGAACAACAATTCCATCTAAACTTATCATTTCTAGTATTTGATCAGTTGTTTCAATTAAAGGGTAATTTTCATTAATCGCAACATCATAACCGAGTTCATGGCGTTTTTGTTTGTAATAGTCTAATATTGGTTGCAAAAAACTTTGTTGTAGTTGCTCCCAATTTTGCATTAATGAAGCATATGATTCATATTGTTCTTTATCAAACTTACCATCTTCTTCACCATCTACCATTAATGCTATTTCGACTTCATTTCCAAAAAAATTAATGGTAGTATCCTTAGACCAAGCATAATCATATTCAAGTTCACCAAAAACGGCATCGTTTATTGTCATTTTAAAATCTCCTTTTTCTATTTTGTAGCAAATCCTCCAGATTCCATCCCAAACTAGCGTGCTAATTCAGGCGATTTATTAAGCTGATTAGCCAATTTTTGATCTGCTTGAACAAAATTAGCTCGTCTAGCTGCTGCCCGTCTTCATCTATTTTTCATATCAACTTGAATATAGCTTGATACACAGCCGTAGAAAAGTGCTGCTCGGTCAGGTAGCACTTCTTAATCAGTTCACCATTAAGAAGCAAAGATCCTAATACCATTTGTTCAGCCTCGACATGTTGAGTACTCATGGCCGCCACCCATGTTCCTGCAAAAACTTCTGTAACTCTTCTTCAGGAGGAAGTGTCCGTATGATAACGCTTGCATTGAGTCGTTTCATACCATTTTAAAGAAAGAAGAAGTATACCGTACAAAATATGTCACAATTGAACAAGCAAACTTAGCACTATTTCAATACATTGAGAAATGGTATAACCGCAAGAGGATTCATAGTAGCATCGATTATAAAGCTCCTCAAGCAATAGAAGATCTGGCTAAAGAAGTCGCTTAGATTTAACTTTTTTGTGTCCAAGATATTAACTCAAATCCATGTAAATTAATTATAATTTACTTTTATCAACAATTGTTTTGCATGAAAGACACTCAACCGTAGATACATTTGTATCATCTAGCACACATTTATAAAAGTAGTTAGGACAACATAAAACTGTATGACTTATTTTGAATTCTATTGATTCTTTCATATATCGCTCATAATCTTGAGGGAACATATCTGCTAATGTACGAAATACGAAATACAAAATTACCATCACATTCACGTCCATTCCAATATTCTTTACCACCTTTATATTCAATCATATTTTATACATCCTCCTACAATTAATAATTTTAATATCGTAACTAAATACACAGAGAATCAAAATTCTCCTTTAAATCGTTTAATCTACTTTTGTCCTGCCTTGCTAAACTAAACCACCTTTACTTTAATAGAAAAAGGTGAATTCCAATGTAGATTTATGAGTAGTTTATCGTACCGATGACATATATCGGTTATATAAGTTAGAACATTCTTTCATACAATCCCTATATATATTTCTGATTTCCTCATTCGGACATAATTTTAGATAACCTTCACTTTCTAATATGGAAATAACAGGTTTCATTTCATAATAATATTCATAATTTTCCTCTTGTGTTAAAAGGTTTTTATAGCCTTCCAATATTTTAATATAATTGTTATCTATCAAACGATAGTTACATTTTGCTAACTCCGAATAATAAAACCTGTTTATTTCCCCTAACATATATTTAGAAAGAGATTTTTCGTCATTTCCTAAATAGGCAGGACTAGCTTGAGAGTAGTAACGATATCTACCATCCCTATACAGCTTTTTAAAAATACGGAATTTATGCCATTTTATTACTTCTTCATAACGAAATCCTAATGCGTTATATCCATTTGAAATCATAACAGGTTTACGTTTCAATACATAATCGAAAATGGCAACATTCAATTCACTTACATCAAGATGGGTAATCGAAGCCCAACAAATATAATTGTTATCCAATCTCCCTATAATACACACTTCTTTATCAGGGCTAACATAAATGTCAAAAGATACTTCTTTATCATCTATTTTATAATTAGGTTTAATACAATTATTTCGATTAACTAAATTATATTCTTCCATATCCAATATCTAAACCTTCCTTCGATTTAATCAATATCAACATTGATTATTAACAATATCTGTATCTTAAACTCTAACATAAATTGAGGTGAATTTGGACTGCTCTACCATTTATCCTCTTTTACTAAACTAATCCGTTAGTACAATAAGAAAAACAAAAATTTCTTTATTATTAATGATAAGGTATTTTGTTGGGTTCATCTTTTTTATAAACGATTTAACTTTTTTCAAAGCGGTGCAATTTTATTAAAAAGGGTTTAACTTTGTTTTAAAGATACATTATTATCCATACACACTAATAATTAATAAAAAATAAGAATTTCAACAACTAAAAAAGCATGAAATTTCACTGTCATGCTTTTTATCATATGTTTCACAACAAAATTACATTGGTATACAACTATGTTGTGTAAGCTTCAAATATTCCCCACCTACAATTTGTAAATAACCCATGAGATAATCTCCTTACATACTACATGTGGAGGTTTTTTTATGAAAAGACACCTATTAAAGAAAGAATGGGAAGCTTATATTCAAGACTATAAAAACAGTGGATTATCAAAAGCTGCTTGGTGTCAAAATCAGAACCTACCGGTTCATCGGCTATATTACTGGCTAAAAAAATTATCGCCTCAAACTGAAGATTAGAATAAAAATGAGCGTGCGAATTGGATTTCTATGAATGTCCCTGTCATAGAAGAAGAAATACATGCCACCATTCGAATTCACATTAAAGAAGCGACCATTGAACTAGATGTACCTTTTACCCCACAAGTGCTTCTACAAGTGATGCAGACGGTAAAACAACAATGATATCAGAAGTAGCGATTAAAAAGGTATATCTTGCACAAGGAGCAACAGATTTACGTAAATCGATTGATGGACTAGCGGCTATTGTAAAAGAAGAATTTGAGTTAGACCCCTTTTCTTCTTGTTTATAACCTCTGACAGGTCTGAAAAAGTAAGGTCTAAATCACTCATATCTAACTCATCTATAATCTCATCATTGTATTGAGATCTATTTAATATTTCCATGACTCTTATTCTATCATTACTATTCTCATTCATTATTACGATCACCACTCCATTTATCTTTTAAGATAATTCTTCCAAGCGACATTTGGAGAAAAGGATACACCCATCCGATCCTCATCAAAACTTGGTATAGCCATTACTTGAGCTGGTTCCAAATATTTCATTACATGTAACCAATTATCAAGTAACGTATCAATATCAGCCTCTAATGAATTATTTAAAATATCAATACAAAGGCCGCCCCAATCCAGTTCAGATACCACAGCTGGACTATTTAGTAATAATTCCTTATCAAACATTTCTAAAATATGACCGCTAAAGTATGTTCTAGCTCCTATCCCTAAGGGACCGTTAGGAAGAAACCTAACTGGTATTGGTTGAGAAGATATTTCCATCCACATATGTAAGCGCTCACGTTCGGTATTCCACGGATAGGATAAAGGCCAAAAAATTTGAGTTGCTCCATAACGTGGTTTCACGATTTCTGCGATTTGGTCAGATAACGCAAAAAAGCTCATTCCTCCTCATTGTTCAAGTTGGAATAAGCCTTCTACGTACATCCGTATAATCTGTTTGCCAAGTTTACTTATGGTTCAAAATAAACTTCTAGATTAGCTTTAATACTTGTTCCTTAACATTTTCATCAAACTTAGCGCCTTCTACATTTGCTCCCTTCCAATCTACATTGTCAAGTGTAGCACCAGTAAAATCAGCCCCCATAAAATTCCCATTACACAGGATACTTCCAGTCAAATCTGCATTTGTAAAATCTGCATTTCTAGCATCTACTTCTGATAAATTAGCATTTTCCAAATACGCTTTTTCAAAGTTACCATCAGTAAGATTGGCACTGCTAAAATCCGTTCCAGTGCAATCTGCTTCTCTCGCATCAATTCCAGATAAATTTGCATGGCGAAAAGTAGCATGATTTAAAATTGTTCCAAATAGTTCTCCATATGAAAAATCAACTTCATCAAAACAAGTTTCGAAGCAACTACTTATATTTACCTTTGCATATTTCATATTCGCTTTAGAAAAATCCGCTTCGCCAAACCTACAATCTGCAATGTTAATTTCCTCTAAATTACAACTTCTGAAATCAGCCAACTCAAAATCGCAATCATGAAACGCCGCTCTCATTAATGAAGAAGCTCTCAAGATGACCCGTTTTGCCATAATACGCCTTGCCATTACTTCTGACAGGTCTGAAAAACTAAGGTCCAAATCATTTATATCTAATTGATCGATAATCTCATCATTGTATTGGGATCTATTTAATATTCCCATCACTTTTATTCTATCATTACTATTCTCATTCATGATTACAATCACCTTTCATTTATCTTTTTAGATAATCCTTCCAAGCAACATTTGGAGAAAAGGTAACACCCATCCGATCCTCATCAAAACTTGGTATAGCTATAACTTGAGCTGGTTCTAAATATTTCATGACATGTAACCAACTATCAAGTAATATGTCACCATCAGCCTCTAATGGGTTATTTAAAAGATCCATGCGAATACCACCCCAATTCAGTTCTGATACTACAGCTGGACTATTTAGTAATAATTCCTTATCAAACATCTCTAAAATATGACCACTAAAGTATGTTCTAGCTCCTAGCCCCAAGGGACCGTTGGGAAGAAACCTGACTGGTATAGGTAGCGAAGATATATTCATCCGCATATATAAACGTTCGCGTTCCGTATTCCACGGATAGGGTACTGGCCAACAAATTTGCGCCACTCCATAACGTGGTTTCACAATTTTTGCAATTTGGTCAGATAACTCAAAAAAAGCTGGCCATAATTTTTTTGGTATAGATTTATGAAACTCAAACTCCAAAAATGAGCCATGGCTCAAGTTAACTTCAAAACTCCCTCTATAGTTAACAGATTTATCACGATAGAGGTGAACTTCAGATACTCTACGCTCCGAAATCACTTTTTCAATAATTTCCTCACGATTATATTCTACCCGTACCGTTTCACAGTTGCCCCAATGAGTAGGAGCAAATTTTTCATTTGACTCAAACACATCCAAAATACGCCCTAGTATCTCTTCCTGATTAAAAGATACTGTGGGATACATTGCAATTGAAAAATAATTAGGTTTCATTTATATCCCCCTTAATACTAAAAAATAAAGTTACATAACAATTTTTATTTATATTTTTATCCATATACCTCCACCAGGTAAATCTGGGTTCGCTTCCCATTTGCGAGTCACTTTTCCACTATTTGGATCAATATAGTAAATGTCACTCTTTTTCCCTAAAGGTTCACTTGGTCTTGGCTTAGGAGGAATCCCATTCAAATCAGGTTTGTCACTTGATATTGTCACAACATGACTTCCATTTTTATCTTCGAGCATTTCTTTTTCAGCTCGCATTTGCCTGTCGTTATGAACAGTTTGGTCTTTTTCACCCATTTGGTGTTTGTGCTCATGAACCAAATCAATTTCACCCTTATCATTACGCCCAATGCTGTCTGGACGCGTAAGATGCCCTTCACTAGATGTATACGTAACGACCTCACCAGCGTTATTGTTCTCTAATTGGCGATCTAGATGTTCTTCCAAAGCCTTTCTATCTTTTATTTCTTCTTCTCTTCCACGCTCTCTGTTCTTTCTGAAAAGTTCATTCTTAACATCCCAATCTTTGCGATCTAAAGGTTTTTCACTTTGTTTACAGTGACGTTCATATCTAGCATCATCCGCTGCCTTCTGATCTCCTCGCGCTTCTGCCTCATCATACGTTAAATTAACATATTTATCCAATTACTCTTAACTTCTAATATTCCCCAACCATATAGAGACCCTTTCTTGCTTCTCCATAAACAGCGCACTCCTATTTTAATCTTAACTCTTCTGGTAGTGATGAAATACCACCTTCCACTCTATAATTAACCCAATTATTCAGCCTTCTAAATAAAGATGTTGTAAAAAAATTATTGATAATTTTCGATAGCTGAGATAAGGGAATCTGTTCCTTCTTCTGCATAATGAATGAAGTCCAAGCATTTTTCACTCCAACCACCGATTAAATTTGTTTTCTCTCCTACGAATTGTTGGTTACCGTAACTATTTAAATTGAAAGAGTGAATCCAAACATCAGGATTAATTTCACGACGATATTTTTCAAGAAGAATTTGTGAAGAATTGCCTTCATATCTATCTCCGTACACTTGCTCATCAGAGAAGACAAGGATGCGGTCAACTTTGATTTTGTTATCTAATAAATATTGAATAGAAAGATATAAGTTTGTTCCATATCCTTGTTTATTAACTTCTGATAAAAATGTGTTCATATTCTCTAAAATGCCAGAACGAGTAGAAACATTTATCACTTTGAAATCAGTTGCGAATACAGATGTAATAGAATTATCACAGAAGGAGTGTGCCATTGCCATCATAAGTGTAGCAATATCTGCACATTTAACAGTTCCATCTTTTGAGACAGAACAATATGTCATAGAGCCTGAGATATCTGCTGTCATAAATGTTGTTCCTGATAATCTCGGCATGTTTGTAACAGATGCTTCAATTGCGTCATTCAATACATCTAACAATTTGCTTCCTGCTTGCGGTAATTTTTCTTGCACTACGCGATAGGCTGAGAAAAAGCGAAATGGTAATTGTTTTGATTTTTTTACTCTCTCAGGATCGCGAAGAATGTTATATACTGTGTCAACATTTGATGCACCTGAATTTACGATATTGTGAAGATTACGAAGTAAGGCCATATAACCCACTTTACCGCTATCAATTAATTCTTCCCATACTTCTTTTTTGTTTCCCTTTTGAGAAAGCTGTGTTTCCCATGTGTATGGTACTTGTAGTGTGTTTTCTAACAACCGTTTATAAAGTTCGTAACGTTCTGTTCCTTTTTTAGCAGATGGGCTGACTAAACGGAATACATCTTTCAATGTAACGTCTTTTCCTGTGCGATTGTATTTTGCTAATTGATATTCATCAAATGTAGAAAAGGCATCTGCTAACCCTTTTTTCAAAGAGTTTGGAATTGGATTTTTTCGACCATATACCCCTAGTTGATATGCCATCATTTCTGTTACATCATCAGGACGCTGTGCAATACGAGAAACCGTTTGACGAGCATATTTACGACCTTCAGGGTGGTTTGCGAGTTCCACTGCTAATACATGTGTAACAGAACGCATATAGAACACTTCACGTGCATACACCGCTAAACTCGCAACAAATTTAGGGTCTCTGTCCATGATTTGTTTTGCAATAGTAACTAATTCTTCGCTGTTGTCTCCATAAAATTTAAGCTCATTAAAAAAAGATGTTAATACCATCGTAACTAATTTATCTTTATCATACATTTTATAAGCTTTTCCGCCCTCTTTTGTATACGTTTGACGGCTTCCTTGAGAAGAATGATTAAACTTTGACATGATTATCTACCCCCCAGATGTTTTTTGACACGACTGGTTAAAATGCAAATAAAAAAGGCAACGTATATACGTTGCTCTTTTCACTCATTCCTAACACTTAAGAAATATTCGAAACAGGAACTGTTAAGCTACTTTACCATTTTACCTACTACCTGAGTTCAGACGGAGGAGACACGGGAGTCGAACCCCGCAAACATAGTCCCTATATGACGAAGTAACCTCTACCTTAGTGTTATGAATCAAAGAAAAGTACGAACTCGGTGCGAACCTTCTCGCATCGATGAGAATCGAACCTATAGCGTTTAACGAAGTATGAGCTATCTACACTGTTCCTGTTATATGTAATGTTTAAAGATTTGGGAGATAAGCGAAAAGGCTCATTACGTTGCTCTACCACTGAGCTACCTCCCAAGTTTGGGAAGGTGGGAGTCGAACCCACGACCTACGGCTTAGCAGGCGAAGAAATCCTTTTCTACACTGCCCAAATCTATAAAATATGAATTATAAGAAAAGAGAGATAGGCGGAAAGACTCAATACGTTGCTCTACCAAACTGAGCTACTCCCCTATGTTTATAAAACGACAGGGAAGGCAAGGACTCGAACCTGCGACCTACGGCGTGGAATGCGAAGAAATTCTTTCCTACACTGCCCTTTTCTTTTTATCACTTATCGCTCTCACTATTCTTATTATTATCATTATTCTTATTATACTTGTTAATCACAATTTTGGCAATTACTAGCACTTCCGGAAAATCAGTGCAATTTCCACCTTGCCCTACTGCGAACTTTTTAGTTTCTTCTTCATCATATTTTCAACGAAAACCTTTTTATCTAAATCCAATATTCATCTACTAGTCTAGCTATTTATTTATAAATGCAGCATTTCAGCCTTTACAACTTGAATATATTCCTGCAACTTACAAAACGCTTCCGTCAGTTTGCTTGTTTCTTCTTTATGAAGAAAGCGGGCCTTGTTTCGTTCTTCCTCTATGACAAGTAGCTGCGCGGCAGCATAAGAAAGACCGTACTTTTCGCATTCTCGTTTTATATTCTGAAAAAAAGAAAAAGGTACAGTCCCTGCTCCTGAGACAAGCATCTCATCTAGAACTTGTTCCAATTCATCGATTATGCGCACTAACTCTATCATAGAACGTTTCTCCTTCATTGAGTGTAATATTTAAAATCTCTCCTGCTTCTGTATATAAGATGACAGGTGTGACAACGAGCTTTGTACCTTCCTGATAAGAATGGACAAGCATTCGCTTTACGCTCAACGAGTCCATATACATTTTTATAAGTCTAATCATCCGTTCGTTTTCTGGTCGTTTCATCATTTGCATTTGCAATGTTTTACCGGTCTTATCGATAAGAGGAATGATCCATTTTTGTTCCTGCTGCTGAAACAGCCATTCTCCTATTTCAGCAACTTCTATACAAAATACTCCTTGCTTATTTGTCTCTAACCTCTGCCCCTTTACTTTTTTTAACAATTCTTCCCATGAGGTCAGAAAGAGAGAGTGCCACTCTGCCACATTTGTTGCCCCTTCCACTTCTCCTACCGTGTGTGAGCTAGATGACAATTGAAAATCAGCGTTAAGTTTTACCTGCTTCAATCGGAAAGATGAACGAGACAGTTCGTATCCTTTCCCCGCAATCTCCCATGGAGCTTGCTTTTCATGGAGTACTTCAGGAGTTGTGCTGCTTCCTTCATAAAACATCGGGCGCGACTGCGTGTATGTAATCCACTTTTCCTGCTCTCGATTATAGAAATAATACGTCACACCAACATAACCGGACTTCGTTTGCCAGCCGGATGCGCCGAAAGCGTACAAAGTAAGCGGTGGGACTTCATAATATTCCGAACGAAACGGACTCTCTTGCAGGCAATGGCGCTCTAACAACAAAATGTGTTCATAAATCGCAGACAGCGTTTGCCGATAGGATGCCATTTGAAAAGACGTATGTTTCATCCGATATAGCCCAATATCCGTCGCTAGCTTACGAAATAAATTTTCTAACTTTGCTAGTTTTAAAGAACGAGCTTTTACAGAAAGTTGTTCTATTTCATAGATTGTGTTTTCAGTAAGCCGCGTTAATCCAAAATGAACAACTTGCTCGATCATCTCTTTGAAAATGGATAGCTTTTCCGGAGCAATGATAAGAGGACGCATCTGTTTCATTTCATGCAAGATTCCTTTCTCTTTTTGATACCCATATACCGCTTCCGCCTTATGACGGCATATCCCATCTGCTTTGCACGTACAGATCGCATCAGCTACCGATTCAGCTGTCAGAAAGCGAACAGTTATATTCTCTTCTGGGAAGGACGCAATTAAAGCTGCCTCTTCTTCTAAAATGAACTTTGGCTGAAATGTTTCGCGGAACATTATTTCAGCCCACATCTTTTCCAAAACAATGCTGCGTACGTCCACATTCAAAAGAGCAGAGAAATCAACCTTCGTTTTCTCTTCTCCTTCGTACATCTTCTTAGCTTCCAGCAAAGCCATAATTACATGCTTGCAAATGGAGCGGGCATCACAAGTACAGGAATAACTACGTATATCACCTGTAAACGTTACAGTAATTTCGTCGTCAAATTGTATTTGCGCTGCATTCTCTTCTACGTCCATTTTGACATTTGATACAGCAGTCAAATCCTTGATCGCTCTCTTGTATGTTCCTTTGTTGGACATCGCGATCAAGTATGTTTCATCAATAGAGGAAAGAACATTTAAGAAATGATTGCTGCGATCCACTGTGCCAACCTCCCTGGTGTTAGCGCTGCTACATGAGCACCGAGCGCTGCCATTTTTTTTGCCGCCTGTTTATCATAAAAAGGCTGTGCAGTCGGATCAAGAGAAGTAAGTACGATAAGCTTTGCTCCTGATTCTACAATCTTCATCGCTTCTCGGTACATTTCAGCGTAACTGCCACCTTCATATAAATCCGTTACAAGCACGACAATTGTTTTGTACGGCATCTCTATTTTATTCGTTGCATAGCGCAGCGCCTGTGCAATATATGTCCCTCCTCCAAGCTGTACACTCATAAGCGTTTCCACTGGATCGTCAATACGATCTGTTAAATCGACAACGGATGTATCAAAGATGAACAAATCTGTCTTAATCGTCGGTAAACTTGCAAAAATGCCAGCCATAACTGCACTATGAATAACAGAATCAATCATACTTCCACTCTCGTCTACTGCGAGAATCACACGCCATGGGTTAACGTGTTTCGTTGCAGCATAGAAGTACGGTTTTTCAATATGGATGGTGTTCGTCTCCTTGTCAAAATGCTTCATGTTTTTTCGAATCGTTTTCTTAAAATCAAAGTTGCGCATCGTGCGTACACGGCTAGAACGGTTTCGATCCGGTCTACCACTTAAAGCGGGCTTCACTTCCTGCTCTAAATTACGACGTAACTCCTCAGCTACTTTGGCTACAATACGCTTAGCGGTGTCCAATACATCAGGCTTTACATGATCCTTAAATTGTAAGATGCATTTTAACAAATTCATATTTGGCTCCATTTTTTCAAGCGTTTGCTTATCCTGTAGCAAAGCAGTTAATTCATACTTTTCCAGCGCATGTTTTTCCATAATTTCAATTGTTTCTTTCGGAAATAACTCGCGCACTTTAGAAACCCAAGTGGGCACTGTTAGCTGCGAAGGATCCAGCGACCCGCCGCGTTCTTCCCCACGTTCCCGTTCGTACAAAAACTCCAGCGCCTCGTCCATCTCCCTATATACAGGGCTTTCTTCCTGAAATGTTATTTGATCATCCGCATATTTTCCAAGAACAAGACGCCATCGATTCAAAGAGATCTTATTCTCCATCTTCTAGCCCCCGTTTAATCAGAATCTCCTGTGCTTTCCGATCTAACTGCATTGCATACGTCAGCACAGCTTCCGAAATCACTTCTTCTTTTATCGCTTCTTCCGTTGTGTCATATAACCGAGCAATCTGTCTGGCGATCGTATCAACCTCAAGCGGAGTGAATTGACTGAACAAGAGGCGCAAATGCGGCAGCACTTGCAAAAATGTCTCTTCATCAAGTTCTTGCAGGACATGAGATATCCCGTCAAGCAGCGACTCGTTATATAGAAAAATATCTTTTGCACCAGCAAACAAACCATGCAAAAATAGAGGGGCTTGCTTTTGCATATCGCCACTTCCATAAAAGTATCCTTCTGCCGCTTGCATTACATCATCAACCGTCCTCTTCGCTAAGGAAGTTAACAGCCCAAATACTGCACCTTCTACCTGACTTTCCCGTTTCTCTTTTTGCAAATAAAGCTCCAATGCTTCAATAAACTGCTGATCTGCAGGCTGCAATGTATACAAATCGATAAGCTTTTCCGCAATAATTCCCGGTTCGCCGCCATCTAAAACAGAGAATAGCGAAAGCGATTTGCTTCGGGCGCTATCTGCCTGCTGATTTGCTTTCTCTATTTGTGATAAATAGTAAGCGCAATCTGCCATAGACACGAAGTCCCCATCTTCTTGTATTGCCTCATCTATGAAAGGGATGTACATGGCAAAATCGGAAAATAGCCCGCTTAAGTAGGCTTCCATCAATAAAAGAGCCACCTCTCCAGCACGCCCTTTCGCCTTATACAGCTTTGCTCGCAGCACCTCCTGCGCGGCTTCTCTCACCGTTCCGCCATACACAGATAAGTCAATGAGAGCACTTTCCACCTGCGCTGAGAAACGATATTTCCAAGTTTCTCGCATGAGATTGATGTTCTGCTTTCTGGCAAGGTTTGGACCGCGCAGCTTCTCACAAAACGGAACCCCTAAAAAAGCGAGACAATGAAAGAATTGGCTTAAATACTGGTGCCGTTCTTTCTTGTATATGTCAAGAATCGTTTCATGTGGTACAGTAGAACGGGCAGGAAGACGAAACGAACGAACAGAAGCACGAAAATCATGCACGAGCGGCGGCACATCCGCTTCTTTTGACAATTTGCCTCGCTTCGTCCCTTGCAGACTCGTCTGAAGCAGCGTCAAAGGTTTATCTATCGAAGATACCTCTCCTTTAACAAATGCGCTGCGCACCGCATCCATCAACTCATACAATCCAGGCTGCATCTTTCCCCGAAGCAGCGCGAGTTCACGTATCATTCGCGCAGCCTCAATCTCATCTGCCATTGATATCCCTTCTGTTTTTAACTGTCTAGCAACTCGTATCATAAATTGCTCTGCTGTCGCTTCATCCCTGTTCTCCCAAATATGTTGGTAAAAAGCAGGTGCAGGCATACCGCTCTCATAACCGCGCGTCTGGTCGCTTTCCAAAAAGGAGTACGGCATAAGATACGTTTTTGCATATGCCGCAGACAACGGACTTTTGGACAGTTTTTTCTTTTCTCCTTCCAATTCAAGAAGTCCCTTCACATGAAAGCCCCCGGTAATTACGAGCACCTTATCATATACTTTACGCGCTTTTTCAATTTCCTTTGCCATGTGCATCTCTCTGGCCACGCAGCCGTCTTCTGACAACATCTCCTGCGTATAGTCCGCGCGCGTGTAATAACAATAATCGAAGAGCTGCCGGATAAACTCCTCGCTCGTCATATGAAAACCTTGCAATTCAAAGTATTTCTCCCAAAATTCATGAAAGCTTCGGCAACCCGTTCTTTCTGAGAGCATACGGACATATTGACTGTGCCGGAAGTATTGTTCGCCATGTTTCCCGTGCTCTTCCTCGTTTTTCGTTACAAACAAATATTCCTTAAAGGGAAGATCAATAAATGAAACCGGAATGCCATGTGCAGCTCCTTCCCGAAGTGCGACTAGCTCCGGTGAATAGTCGAGAAAGGGATAGTACGCACGGTACTTTCCGCTCTCTCCTCTTTCAAGCACATCCGTTTTATCATCATAACTGCAATATATACAAATCGGAGCCTCGCTCTCTGCACTCACGATATGCGGAATAAGGGGGTTACAATCTATCGGTCCCTCTATAAGAATTGCATCCGGTTTATATAATTCAACTATTTTTTGTACATGAAAAGAGCATGCAGGACTATGATGGCGAATAGGCACATATACGACGTTATTGCTTAAATTGTAAGCTCTTTGAAACAATGAGTTTACTTCAGCTGATTGCGAGCTTCGAAAAACGACTTCCATGCCTCTCCTCCTACTTGACCTCGCGCCCTAACGATGCTTGTAAAGTAACTGCGCAGTTTTTCTAAATCATCCTTGTTTTCTTTCGCAATCGTTCCGGATAAGTATCGAACAAGTGCATCCATCTTCACCTGTCCGCTTCCATAATAGTACGCGTCCATTGCACTTTGATAATATACCGATACTGCTTCTGCGGTACTCATTACGGAAGAAGGCTGATCAATTCGTTTACCTTCAGCAGTCACGCCTTCTCGTAGTTCATGAAAAACAGTCGCCAATAGCTGAACAACCGTCCGGTCCACTTCTGGCGTGATGCCTGAGGCTCCTAATAAACGCGTTACTTGTGACTCTATTATTTTTGCTTCAAGCTTTACATCCTTAATTGGATGCACTGTTTCAAAATTAAAACGACGCTTCAATGCACTACTCATTTCATTCACACCACGATCGCGTGTGTTGGCAGTCGCAATAATATTGAATCCAGGCTTTGCCGTAAGAATTCCTTGCTCCCCAAACTCTGGAATGTTCAGTACCTTATCGCTCAGAATGCTGATTAATGAATCCTGTACTTCCTGCGGGCAGCGTGTCAACTCTTCAAATCTAGTTAATATCCCCTGTTCCATACCAGTGAAAAGGGGGCCTGGCACAAGCGCCTCTCTTACAGGTCCTTTCGCAAGAAGAAGTGCATAGTTCCACGAGTACTTAATCGTATCTTCCATTGTAGCGGCTGTTCCTTGCACAGTGTTACGGCTATTCCTACATATCGCAGCAGAAAGCAGCTCGCTTAGCATCGTCTTTGCTGTTCCCGGCTCTCCGATTAACATAAGTCCGCGATTCCCTGCTAATGTGACAATAGCTCGTTCCACAAGCGCATCATTTCCATAAAACTTACGACTAATTTCTACTTCTTTTCCTTCCCAAAGAAGCGGTTCTTCTTGTCCGATAATAAACGTACGAACGGCACGCGGTGACAATCGCCAATTAGGTGGTTTTGGAAACGAATCATTCGTTTCTAACGCATTCAATTCTATTTCATATAATTCTTCCATTAATGGTTTAATAGACTGCATATTTCATTTCCTTTCTTATCGCTTACTGCGCCAGTTTTCATCACGGCCGAGATTCGATTCTGTTACCCGTTTTATATCATATAAAATTTCGCTGAAAAAGCGTTCCGATACTTGTTTTGGTAAAACACGTCTCTCATGATCAATTTCGTCGTAATCATATGAACCGCGGCTCACCGTGCCTGCTTTGTAAAATTGAATTTCAAATACGCACACATCTTCCTCGCCTTCATATCCAACCGGTGCCCCCTCAAACGCAAGCTCCGCCCCTAATCCGGCGCGAGTATCTTCTTTATAGAATGTATAATATACACCGGCATCTTGAACCGATCCACGGCTCCAGCCGTACTTCGTCATCTTACCAAACAGCGAACGACCATTGATCTGAATACCAGCAAATCTTTCTACAGTTACTTCCTCATTGTCCTCCACCTGAAATACCTCACGAGCAATTTGCGGAAATGGCTGAGTCACCTCATAATCATCTAGCTGTTCCTTCCATAATTCCCTTTCGTCCGCGGACAATTCTAACGGATGAATTAAACCAATAACGGTATCTGGTGTAAGTTCATGCTCTTCTTCTTCAATCGTATTGAACGTGCCATCCTCCATATAGCGGAACATAGCAAGCAACTTTCCTTCCTTATACTCGCCCCAAATGAGTGAGATAGCAAATTGCTGCATAATTGGATTTTCCACAAACAGAGACTTCCATGTATTTTGTGACCAATAGCGATTAAGAGAAAGCGCTGTTTCAAGACGCTGCGTTTGCATCGTAATCATAGTTCGGAGCTGCTTCTTTATAGATGATAACTCCGCCTTAGCCTCCTCAGCTTTTTCCGCATCATCTTTTGCATTTGGTTTCGGAAGCGACTTCATTCGTTTTCCTTCTCCCGTTTTTAGCTCAATTTTCAAGTTTGGAGTTAAATAGGCAGTAAATGTTCTGCTGCCGTAATTAATTATCTTTTCACCGCGTTTATTAAAACCAAGGTCTGGGACAAGCTGATCTTCTAATTCTTCCTCTGTTATACCACGCGTTTTAGCAGCGAGATTCAGCGCTTCTTTCGCAGCATTACGCACTTGCTTATGTTTATACTTAAATGCCATCGCATGGATAGACATTAGCCCAATATGTGATTGGGACAACGCTAGCGCCTGAACGGACGCAGCAGCAATAGCTCCGCGCATGCCAAGTGCCCACTCATCAATCTGCTTTTTAAGCTGCAACGCCATTTCGTCATCACTGTAAATACCGTACAACGAAAGAATACCGCGTTTCTTCGATTCCGCGCCTTGAGAAATCCAAAGCTGATATATCGCTTGTATATTTTCTTTCAAATCTTGTTCGTTAAGAGCAGCACCTATTGCTTCCGCCGCTTCCTTCTTCTCAATGACGGAATCTGATATATACTGCTGAAAATATGCAAGAGGAATCATTGCATCTGCAATGGTATCGGAATCACGAAGGCGGATTTGCGGTTCAAATCCGAGCCACTGCACGAGTGCATTCCTTTTTTGCGGCGTTAAAATACGCATGCAAAGAGCTTCTATACTTCCTGATGCTCCTTCTAAGTCTCCGTCTTCAAGCAATGGAGCAAACTTCTCCATCAAAGAAGCGTTTTTCTTTTCTTGTAAAGCTTCCTGTACAAGCTTTGTATATTTGTCAGTTTTATAATATAAAAGTGTTTGCATTACATTTTCGCGTACAACTTTCTTTCTATGATTTAATTCCTTTGCTACATCCTCTGCAGCTTCCGCATCTTTTGTAAGAAGTTCTACTGCAGCCGTACGTACCTTTTTGGAGGAATCCCCAAGGCTTTGAATGAGAAGATCACGCGTCTGAGCCGCGTTATTCTTTGCCAGCTCATCCAAAATGAAAATTCGTTCATCCACAGAATACTCAGCAAATTTCTCTGTTACATATGCCCGTTCTTTTACAAACAAACGAACGAGCGCTTCTCTTGCCCTACTTCCTTTTTCATTACGCTCGGAAGCTTGTTCAACAGAATAGGTAATGAGCTTCTCTTTCGATAAACCATAGGAAAGAAGCTCATTCAACATTTGTTCCGGTGAATTTTCCATAGCAGCATACCGCTGCAGAAGTTCGTATAAACTATAGTTATAGGTTTTCCCGAGTTGAAGCGTAAGAACTGCTTCTCTCTTTGCCGCTTCCTCTATATCCCAAAGAAGCGCAATTTCTAAAACAGGCATTCTCCAGTAATTATTTCTATACTTCGAACTTTCGAACAGTTGCTTCATATCCTCAAATGATAAATTTCCTAATAAATAGTCCCGATATGTACCACGTATGTCAGATGATTTCGTTTGAAGAACAACCGTTAAAAACTCTTCACGTACTTTGTTTCTATGTAACTCGTACCCTTTTTCCGCTAAAAGCATTGATACAAAAAGGTAATGACTTTGACTTAAATATTGCAATGTACGCTTCACAAATTCCGGTTGTTCTTCCACCATACGAAGCAACAATTGGTATTCATATACGCGATCAAAATCAACAACACCTAAATGATGCTGTGTAAGGCGATATGCGAAAAATCTTTCCTCTGAAATACCGAATTGCTCGCACAAATCTCGGGTTGTTTCATACACTTGTGTATCAAAACTCTTTGTTTTTCTGTAATTTCCAGATTGATCAAGAGTATGGCACGCATGGGAAATCGCATAATTCATAAAATTTTTAACAGAACGTTTCGCTAACAAGTCCATATATCGTTTTGCGACATTCGAATACTTATAAACACGAAATAATAGCAGCCAAGTAAAATCGGGTAAAGACGAACCGACAGAAACTTCGCTGACAGATTCACCTCGAACGTACCTTTTTGCCGCTTCTATCTTCTCTTCTGCTCCGCTTAGTTTCAGTATAAACTCCGCATGCTCTTGCAATTCTTCCTCCAATAAGGAACTGTAAGTAAGAAATCTCTCATAATCTGCGTCGAACATAACTAGAAGCAAAAGCAGCTTTTGCTGACCTGTCAGTACTTGCAACTGTTCTTCTATATACTTCGGATTCTCCTGTATTAATTGTCTAAGAAAAACATCCGCTTCATTTACAGAACGCGAAAGATTTGTTAAATACTTACAAGCAGTTGCTACAAGCCTATCGAACGAAAGGCCGCTTTTTTCGAAATAAACCTTCATATCTGGAAAACTCACATGTGTAAAACGTACGAGAAGAACATTCAACAGTTGATCCTCAAGCAAATGATAAAACAACCGAAAATAAACTGAATCTTGCTTATACGTTTTCCTAAAATCATTCATGAACTGCCAAGCAAAATCACTTCGCTTATTTTCACGAATGGTCGTTTGTTCTATATGTTTTAAAACTTCTTCATCTCTCGTTTGCAAGTAACGTATTGCTACTTCCTCTTGCGCTCCTGTCATATTAAGATGTTGAAATAACTGATATGTACCGACTGCCATCTTCTCTGCCTCCCTGTTCATCACTGCAACTTATATTTGGTTACATAATAAATATGATAACGCTTATTTTTTCATATATCTGAAATTTCTCATTCCAAAACACTTAATTGTAATAAACCGTTTTATACAAGATGCGGAATATATTTACATTACTAGTATACCATATTAACCCATACACGAACATACGTTTCTTGTAAAAAGTTCCATATTGTATGTTTTAGAGATTTATGTTTCTCGAAGATTTTTAAAAAATATATGATGTATAACATCATCAGATTTCTATACTTGTAATTTATAACGATATGTTTCGTTATATATCTTTATATTTGTGTGTGAAGTTTAAAAGTTATAATACTTATGGGATCACTATAACAAATCTAGCTAACATTAACAGTTAAAATATTCTTTTAAAAACGCATAAAACGATGACCAAGTTTCCTTTAACTCTCCATTTAAAAGCAGCTCATCTCCGCCTTCAAAATTAACCGAGTAAACTTTATCAGTTACACTATCAAGCACTAGTACAGCATTTGCTGACATCTCACTTAAAACTAGATACTTTTTAGGAAATCCATGCTCATTTCGAGCAATAATTGTGTTTGATTCAATATTGTTCTCTTCATCTACAATATCTAGCAACTCGTAGGGAACGTACTCTTCCCAAAAAGGCCCGGCATACCGATGATAAAATTCACTGAATGTATCAGACACTTCTACACCTAGGCTAGTTAAGAACTCTTTCGCTTTTTCCTTATCTTCGCGTTTATAAATGTCTTCTCCAAGAACTTGGTCTAATTTATTAGGTAAAATATTCACTTTAAGTTCCTCCTGGGTTTGCTTTCCTCTTCGCAAGCGAAGCCTCAAGTAATAAATGAAATCGTATAAATTTAAATTGCCACATCCTGGTAACCTACTTCAGTTACTTTTTCATTTAATAGACGAATCCCTAGTCCATTTTCTATATCCCATGTACAATTAAATGTAATTCCGATATCTCGACCTTCAAAAATACCCGCATACGGAACAACAATTCCATCTAAACTTATCATTTCTAGTATTTGATCCATTGTTTCAACGAATGGATAATTTTCATTTACTTCAATATCATAACCTAGTTCATGTCGCTCTTGTTTGTAATAGTCTAATATTGGTTGTAAAAAACTTTGTTGCAACTGTTCCCATTCATTTACAAAAAAATGAATGGTAGTATCCTTAGACCAAACATAATCGTATTCAAGTTTACCGAAAACCGCATCATTTATTGTCATTTTAATTCTCCTTTTTATTTATTGGTAAATCCCCATACATAAACACAAGTGCATTAATTTCACCTACTCCGCCCAAATTTACTGTTTATCTCTGACGGTACAAGCCGCATCTTTACATCATTTAATTCATGCTATGTTAATTTGTTTTTACGTCGATATTCATTCACTTGTCTTATGTACTTTTGTGTTTTTAATTTTAGAACCCTGAGCTGTATGACTCTAACACAAGCTGTTAACATATGTTTTTTACAATACCAGTTATTAAAACTACTCCATAGCATTTAATCTTTTCAAATTAAACCTCGTCAGCCAAAGCGTCATCGTAATTCTGTAATTCTTCTATAATTTCTTTTAATTGGTCAATATTATTCATAAATTCTTGGTGAGAAATTTCTTGATAATCGAAAACCCCCTTGCTATATTCATCACTATCAAATATTTCTACTTCTGCACCTAACTTCAACAAATTATCAACTAATTCTTTTAAATCCTCCATTTCATCGGTATCATTCGCATCAGTTTCGGCAAAAAAATCTTTGTTTTCAATTTTATTTTTTATTTCTGTAATTCCTAAACTAGTATACTTTCTCAAAAGTACTATATATTTATTAAGTGAACCATTCGGGCTTATTCTAATTGCTACTTTACTCATCTATTATTCTCCTTTCTATATATTCTCTCGCTCAATTTATGTTCTCATTCAAACTATCCAATGTTAATTTCATATAGTTTTCATAACTATTATCTATTCCATCTCAGCCATATAAACAATAAAATTCCCTTTTGGATTCCCTTCAGAATACTCTCCATCCCATCCACATGGAAATCCACCAATTTTATAAATCTCCAAAATTTTCTCAAAAAAATTATTGCTTTTTCCATTTATTGCACGATTTATTGCACAATTTCTCAAATCAGCTACAACATCATGAAAAAAATCACTTAGTCCATTATCACTCTTTCTTACATGTTCATCTATCAAATCTGTAAGAGCATCTAATCCTGCTGGTCTTTCATCCTCATTTAAATTGTAGTAATCACCCCAAACTTCACTCATTTCTAATTCTCTAATATCATTCCAAGTATATTCATCGTCACCAAAAGTTGCTTCATAAGCCAAAAATGTCGCTTTATCAATGTCTTTTATCACTTTAATATCTTTTAATAATTCCTGCGTTAAACCAGAAAATTGAAACATCCTTGAAAATTGAATTACCTCTTCTACTTCTATACTATGAATGCCATAAGTCATTATTTATTAAACCACCTTTCCGAAAGATCCATTGTCGCTCGTCCGCCTCGATTCCATACAGGTTTAGATTTATCCATTGGAAAAACATCGTCAAGCAAATCATTTGATGAGGAGTTTAAAATACATCAACCAGTTAAAATAAAATTCATTCATTTTTAGGAGAATGAAGAATCTATATTGAATTGAAGGAGCTCCAACTGAGAATTACTAACTAGTACTACTTCTCTTCTAATTTTTTCTTTAGATATTCAGCAATTTCTGTTTGGCCAAATTCTCTAGCATATTCATAGGCATCCATATTCTTAATACTTTCACCAGTATATCTAATTGGAATTTCTATACCCTTTTCAACTAGAAACTCAACTACTTCTTTATGCCCGCCATAAATCGCTCCAAATAATGGATTTCTTTTTGCTAAGCTCACATCTAATTCTGCGCCAACTTCTATTAGATACTTTACCATCTCTAAATGTCCTGCTCCTGCTGCCACATTTAACGCAGAAGCATCGAATGTACCGCCTCTAGCATCAATATCTATCCCTTTTTCAATTAGATACTTAACTATTTCAAGGTGCCCTTTCTTTGCTGCTACATGCAACCATGTACCAAATGAAGTCATTGTGTTCAAAATTTCTTTTTCATTACCTATTAATTGTTTGACTTCATGAATATCACCAAGTTTAATCGCATTCCTTATTGCTTTGTTTACACTTTTTTTATCCAAAACAAGTCCCCCTTCATTTCAATTTATCTTCTACTAGCTAATTCTTCAAGAACTTCAACACCCTTTATTTGCATATCCCTAATCATAGACTTTATCTATTGATCCACCATTTACTTTTCCCGCTTTTCATAAAAATGCCCCTAAACAAATTCACTTGTTTAGAGGGATTTTGGATTACTCTATTTTTTTAATAGTAAATAATATCAAATTTTGTTATTAGGATATCTTTTTAAATAAAAAGTCTCTTTTTCTATTCTTTTTCATCCATCTTTCTCTTTAAATATTCAGTAATTTCTGTTTGTCCTCTTTCAATGGCGAATGCATAAGCATCCATATCTTTCATGTTGTCACCAGAGTATTCTATAGATATATCTATAGATATATCTATATTATTCTCAACTAACAATTTAACAACCTCAAAATGACCACCATATATTGCAGCAAACAAAGGATTTTTATCTGGTTCACTAGTATCAATCTCAACATTCTGGTTAATGAGATATTCCGCAATATCTAAATGCCCTTTTGTAGCTGCTCTTTCAAGGGCATTTGTAGAAAAAGTTCCACCCTGTGCATGAATATCTATCCCGGCATTAATAAGATATTCTATTATTTCTAAATGCCCATGAGCTGCAGCTACATGTAACCATGTACCAAAGGGTGTCATCCATGTTAACATTTCTGGATCTTTCTCAAGTAAATCTCTTAATGTATCCAATTGGCTACCTTTTATGGCACCTCTAATGTCTTTCGCAACTTGAGTCTTATCCATTTTAGTTTCTCCTTTAATTTTTATCTTCTAGAAGCAGCTTGTTTTCCAAGGTCTTCTAGTATTTCAACAATATCATCTAAGTCTCCACCTGCTGCATCCTAGCCTTTTATTTTTTAAGCTACGTAGCTAAATCATATGGTTTTGTATTTTATAGTTGGTCAAGTTTATTTACCAGTATACGTGCTATACATTCCACATCCCAACTATCACTTTTCTGTATCTTCGTATGGCTTTTTAATACAAGTGTTAAACCATTATCAATAAATTCCTTCTCAAAATTCTTTAGATTATGCCCACCAACAATCCCTACTTATTACTTTAATTAAAGGCTAAAGAATAAAGAAAATCCACAGTTTAAAAATCTTCTACTGTGGATTCTTACATTGGATTGGCTACACTTAGTTGGACAGAAAACTTAAGGTCAAGTAGACTACAGATCATAACACTTGAGGAGAATCTACGATGACTAAAAGAGAACGTCGAACATTTACTGATGAATTTAAAAATCAAATCGTTCAATTATATCAAAACGGTAAACCGAGAAAAGACATCATTCGCGAGTATGATCTGACCCCTTCTTCTCTCGATAAGTGGATAAATCAGAGTCAGCATTCTGGTTCATTTAAGGGAAAAGATAATTTAATAGCTGAACAAAAGGAATTGAATGAACTTCGCAAAAGAAATAAACAGCTAGAAATGGAAAATGATATTTTAAAGCAAGCTGCGCTGATACTAGGACGAAAGTAAATGTGATCAAGAATAATCAGCACAAATACTCGATATCAGCAATGTACCAAGTCCTGCACCTCCCAAGAAGCACCTATTATTATGAAGCAAGAGAAAAAATGGTAGAGGATGATATCACGTCTGATGTTTTTGAGATTTTCCATGCCAATCACCAAAACTACGGGCCACGTAAGATCAAACACGAATTACAAAAGCTTGGAAAGACTATTTCAAGATGTCGAATTTATTTATCTATGAAAATAACACTTTCACATTCAAATCAACCCACAATTGAATCACTTCAAGCTCAAGTAGAGGAACTCACCGCAAAAGAGAATAATCTAAGTCCCTATCATTATCTTTGTTATTTGTTTGAAACGCTTCCCAACATCGATTTAAACAATAAAGAGGAAATTGATAAAGTCTTGCCGTGGTCAATGGATTTACCATCTAGTTGCAGAGTACCGAAAAAAAGTGAAGCAAACAAAAAATAACTCCAAAATCAACTTTTATTGTATATTTTGGAGTTACTTTACATTTACTCTATGTTTGTTTCTAAAGTTAAATCTGTATAGGAATTATCCTCATCTATATTTAAGATTACTTCACATTGACGTAATCTCAATTCAAAGAGCGTTATAGAATCATGATAAACTTCAGGATTTGATTTCATTTTATGCAGTGTATCTTGTTTTTCTTGTATTTCTAAATGAGTGTTTTCTACAGCTTGTTCCAACGCGCCAAATGGATTTCTAAAGAACATATTAATATCCCGCTCTTGTGCGTTTTCAAATAGCTCAAATTGCAAGAAAAATTTGTTCATAATAGAAGCCGTTACATCGGTATAATCTTCATTTTCTAAATACTGTTTGTATTTGTTATATAGCATAGCTTTATTTTTAGGAAGAACTCCAAATAATTTACCGGCACTTTTCAGTAAAAATTGGGCTGGTGTAAATCGGCGTAAGATATTTACTTCTTCCATTTGTATTCTAGTTGTCATTCTATCAGTATCTCTGCGCCAGTCATCAAGCACTTTAAAGTCACATTCTAACTGTATTCGATTTTCTCCACATAAAGAATTAAGTCCTTCACTGATTTCTTCTAAGTACGATTGACTTTGAAGGAACTCGTTATTAGAAGTTGCAATCCAATTTTGCATAGAGCGAGCAAGATTAGGTAACACAGTTTGTTCTAGATATTTTTGAACTCTTTCGTTCATCGCTGTATTTAGTTCAATATCAATGTGCCCAAAATCGCTTTCTTCACTAATTAAATCAGAACAACTCTGCAATAGTTTCGGAATATGTTCTGTAAGATCATTAGCAATTTCGTTTTTCATTGTACGATATGATTCTGTAATTAAATGAATTTTTTCCTTCTCAAAAGCAGTAAGGTTATTAATAAAACCATTTAGTTTAACTAACATATCTTCATTCCAATTAATAGAATCCACTAGGTTATTTTCCCTCTCGACGCGTTTATCTAAAAGATATGTAATTGTTTTTCGAATGAAAAACAATAGCTTTTCAGTACGTTCTGCATCGATATTTTTATGGTTAAAGTTAAAATGAATAAACTCAGTTAAATCGTTTAGTTGTTGACTATTTGTATATAACGAAGAGTAAGGGAAAATTCTCGCATGCGGGAAATATGCGTTTATTCTCGCTTGCGTATCATGTATAACTCTTTTTGCTTCTGCTTCACTGTAAATGTTATCGATTTTATTTAATAAGAAATGAATTTGTAGATTTGGTGTATGTTTTTGAATGCTTAATAGAATGTCACGTTCTTTGTCAGTAAAAGGTGAATCCGCATTCAATACGAATAATAATTCGTCTACAGAATTTAAATATTCGTATGTCTCATCTCTAGTGTCGTTGTTCCTATTAAAGCTAGGTGTAACAACGAATGTAAGTTTATTTTTACTTAAAAATCTGCATGGTAATTTAAATTCAACACATGCTCTATCTCTATATGTTTGGCGGTGTAGAGACATCATGTTATGGTAATCAGAGAAATTCTCAGTTGTTGTAATTACCGAATCTGTTATAGCGTTAATTTCTGTATGAGCGTCATTTTTAAAGACAACTACATTTGAGATTGAGTTTTCTAATATATTTTCTCCTAGTATAGAGTTAATAAATGAAGCTTTTCCGTTTCCTGAAGTTCCAGTTACTAAAAGGCGATTTGTTCTTAAATCTGCAAGTTCGCCAACTAACCATCTAAATCGATGACCCATTTCTAAATCATGTTTTTGTGCCCACTGTGTAATAGATTCAAAAAGATGTAAACTATACTCTAAGCCATTCACATGATTAATAGAATATGACAGTAGGTTTTCCGCATGTTTTATATTTGCTGAATCTATTTTGGAAGGGAAAATCTCATCCCATGCCAATACTGCTGCAGATGGAAATACAGAATGAGACGGATTGGCTATCTTTAACCAATTTGTTAAAAGATTTGGAATGATATCGTGTAATTGTTTTAGCATATATTGACCTTGAATTAATTCAAAGTACGTTTCTTCGTAAAGAGAAGAAATTTTGTCCCATATATCGGACGAATGTATTTCGATATGTAAGAAAAATTCATTTATTGTTTTAAGCCATAATAAGTAATTTTGTTCATTTTTATAGCTGTGCCAAAGTGATGAAACAATTTGTGTAAATTGTACTTGATCTACATTATTTAATGTAACTAATACTTTATAAAAATAGTCTGGTGAAATATTTTTAGTAAATCCTTTATCGATATATTCTTTTAGAACCTCAAACCATGGAAAAGATTCTGTTCGAATTAACTCATTCACAGCAAGCTCTACTGCACTGTCAAAATCTTGCTGTTCTTCATAAAAGGAACGTGCAATTGTTGTGACGTTTGGATAATCGGGATTTAAAGAAACCGCTTCTTTAATAACAGCGAAAGCTGAATCAAGATTATTTTGCTCGATGTAAAGAGACAGTAATTGCAGTACAATTTCGGTCATAAGTATTTTGTTATCAGTAGTAATGGAAGTATAAACATTTTCAGCAACTGATAATTGGTTAAGTTCGAAGTAAGCATCCGCAATATTTTTTTGTGCCCATGGTGCTAATTCATTACTGACTTTCTCCCATTTAAAAATAGCTGATTCAAAATCTTGATGGTGATAATAAAATTCACCTTGTGCAAAACGAATATAAGATCCATCGGAAATCTCATTTTTTTGTTCGTTAAAATAAACTTCTCCAAGTACTTGAAGAGGTGGATGTGTTTCATTCTCTATTAGGAATGTTTCATAATATATCTTTTTTATTAATTGTTTTTCTAATCTCATTTTTTCCCCCACTATATCTTGAAGAATACATTTTTCTCCATGTGTCAACACTTTTTTTGTATTTATGTTTTTTATTTTAACAAAGAATTTCTTTTGGAAAATTTCATTTTTCTTTCATTTTTTAAGTAAGATTGAATTTTAATGAGAAAAGTTTCAGTTTTTTTTCAATTTCCTTTCAGTTGTGAAACAACATTAGATGTTCCTAATAACTTAATACGAATATAATATGCTACATTAAGTTATAATAATGTACTCTAAAATATGCATCTTCGATTAAAAGAGCGTTAGGTGAAATTTGGTTCATTATTACTACTTTGGCATATAAATCGAATATTTTTCCTGTCTATTCCTTTTTTATTTAGATATTCAATAAGTTCTCTTGTACATTCTCTAGCTCTCATATATAAGTTGTGCATTGATTATGTAGTCCAATACTTTATTTTAATAAAAAATCTTTGTATAAAATGAAATTTAGTCATCAGTCTACATCTTTATTTTATTAAACTTGAAACATAAGAATAGATAAATACAATTAAACCAATGATGTTTTAGTCTAAAACATTATTTTAACTGAACAATTTTAATTTGATTTAATGTGTATTTATAATTGGAATTCCTGCCATTTTCCAAATGATTTTGTTTTTAAGATATGAAAATGTAAATCTAAGGGATGCATCTTAATTATTATTTATTGGTGATGATGTTCGCCTTTATTGGAACACTATTCTCTAAGTACTAAACGATTTAAATATAAAATGTCCTTAGAATATAGATGAAGAAGGTCCTGTGCATATTGGCTTTTGGTAATGACACGAATATGCGGATACCAAGCCTGTTTTTTTGTGATATTATGAATTTATAAAATATTATGAAATGAGGCTGATATAACATTGACTAAGCGTTCGTCCCTTCTTTTAAACTACTCTATTCTTGGTATAGCAATAATTTATTTTTTATTTAGCTCATTTGCCTTTACTTACAATAGAATCACAGGAACCTCTATGGAAAAGACATTAATATCAATCTTCAGTTACTGCCCCCTTATATGTCCTAGTGACAGGGTTCTTACCATAGACCGCAAAGCACCATGATGTCAATGATTCTCCTAATTCGAATGCTCTTCTTTTATGATTTAAATGTAATGAATTATAGTATTTCTATATACCCTTCTGCTCCATTCACCCTGATCCTTTGTCCATCCTTGATCAGCTTCGTAGCATTCTCCACACCTACAACTGCTGGAAGACCGTATTCTCGGGCAATGACAGAACCATGGGTCATCAAACCACCTACTTCCGTAACCAAGCCTTTGGTAGATACAAACAGCGGTGTCCAGCTAGGATCAGTAAAGGCTGTAACCAATATATCTCCCTCTTCTAAATTCGCATTTTCCATATTTAAGATGACGCGTGCTCTGCCCTCTATAACTCCGGAAGAAACCGGTAGACCTACAATAGCTTCGGCTGGGAGATTTTCTCGTTTGTGTTTACCTACAATGATTTCACCATCAGACGTGATAACACGTGGGGGAGTTAGTTTTTCATATAGTTTGTACTCTTCTTTTCGTTTGCTGATGATCTGGTAATCCAATTTATTTGTGCGTACGACTTCACGAAGTTCCTCAAAAGTAAGATAGTATATATCTTCTTTTTCACGAATAACTTTGGCTTGTACAAGCTGTTCGGCTTCTTTCATCAAAGTCTGTTTATAGAAGAAGTAGCGATTAATCATGCCGTATTTTGGATACTCCCGATAACCGATGAAATTCCGGATCAGGCTGATCATTCGTTTTGTCTTTTCGGCTTTCCGTTTACCACCCGGTAATTGCTTCAATCGGTCGAATAACTCTTGTTCTTTTTTCAAAGCTTCCTGTCGCCCTTGCTCAAATTTTCGCTTGCTAGCATTAGGCTCAAAGTTTTTGATGTTACTGAGAATCATAGGGATGAGTGTAGTTGGTTTTTCGCTCCAACGAGGTTTAGTAATATCGATTTCTCCGGTACATCGCATTCCGTATTTGTTGAGATAAGCATTGATAGCGTCTTGGATTTCCTGTCCACCATCAAACTTAACCAGTTCATCCAAAAAGTTATCATCTTTTACATGTTGTAAATAATTGATTACTTCCGGGTAAGGACGAATCACATCTGCGACATCCAATAGCGCCAGACCCATTTCCGAAGTAATATTGTTTGGTACAGATAGAGAAAGCGTGTCTGCTACGTTTTTTTCACCTAACCATTTCTGCATTTTTTTATTGATCCAAGATGAAGCATTCATAGCAACCATAATCGTATCCAAACTTTGTGGGTTAAATAAAATCTTCTTTAATTGCTGGTAATCTTCTAGAATAAAATCAAATAAATCCAATCCTGATTTCGTTTGAATGTTTTGTTTTAACTCTTCTATTGATGTTTCACTACTCTTAATCAAATCAAGAACGATTGTTGGATCGTTTTGGAGGTTTTGTGCTAGAAAACCCCAAGACATACCTTTATTGCTTTCACTGAGACTCCGTACTTTTTTATTATTGGGTAACGATTTTATAAAATCTTCTCGCTCTACTATGGTCATAAGTGCGTCTTTCATGAGCGGATCGGATTGTTCCATTGCATTTAATAAAATTTTTCTGCTGATAGGTGAAGCAAGAATATGTGTGTGATCGATAAACATTCTCCCACCTGCGTGTCGCAACGGTTGATCATAGGTTAAATGAAAGAGGGACATGCCAAGTGGCTTAATCGGTTCCGTCATCATCTGCACATGACCGACAGATACATAAACACGATTCGCTTGATCATCTGCTTCAGGGACAGGGTATAAAGTAGTGATGGGACGACTTTGCACGATATAAAATGTCTCGTCAGCCAGACACCATTCGATATCTTGTGGGCAACCAAAATAAGCTTCAATCTCTCTGCCTATGCGTGCGAGCTGTAAAATTTGTTGTTCAGTAAGTGTTTGCGTCTTTTGCTGATCAGGATCGATCTGCTGTGTCTCTGTTCCGCCTTCTTTTAGTCCATAGATAGCCAATTTTTTGGTTGCTATCATCTTATCGATAATTTTATCTTCTTGCACCTTATAGCAATCCGCAGATACCAAGCCGGAGACAAGGGCCTCTCCTAGTCCAAAGCTAGCATCGATCGACAGCACCTTGCGGTTTGAGGTAACTGGATCAGCTGTAAATAGTATTCCGGAAGCTTGTGGAAAAATCATCCTTTGAATAACAACAGACAGATAAACCTTGCGATGGTCAAATCCGTTTTGCATTCGATAAATCACAGCACGATCAGTAAATAGTGAAGCCCAGCACTTACTAATATGTTGTAAAATTGCATCTTTTCCTTTGATGTTTAGATAGGTATCCTGTTGACCAGCAAAGGAGGCAAATGGAAGATCCTCGGCTGTAGCACTTGAACGAACAGCATATGCATGCTCGAAGCCAAAAGTTAAGAGACATCGATTGATATCTTCTTCGATCCCCTTCTCAATCTCGATCCCCTCAATCAGCTCACGAATCTTCCTGCTAATTTCACTAATTCTTTCTCGTTCGTCCACTTTTTGAACTGCTAGTTGATCCAGTAATTGATGAAGCTCCTTATTTTTCCCAATGACTCTTTTATATGCCTCAGTGGTAACACAAAATCCCTCTGGTACAAGTATTCCTTCAATCCTCGAACATTCGCCCAAATTCATCCCTTTGCCACCGACCACCATTTGTCTCGTTTTATCGATCTCCTGAAACTCTAGTACATATGGTTTCATTTCTTTCCCTCCCATTTATCGCTCAATACCAAGACGAATCATATGACAAAAATTGTTCATCTGATCAACCAATTACGCTGTCCACTCGTTCTTGCTCCTGGCGAAGTTCCATGTTCATATCAAACACTGTATGCGTAAATCTTTTGGATATCACTACTATCAGCGAAAAAAAGACGTGTGCTATTTGATGAAATTGTTTGGCCATACAACACAAGGGCAAACGTTGCGATACATTGGAATTGAAGCTGATGAAATTCGGAAAACGATGGAGGATTTTACACTATAAGAACTAGGGGAATGCTAACTGATTTGATGCCCACTGAAAGGAGGGATTATACGTGAAATACGTTGAATTTGAAGCCCTAAAAAATTACGGATCGTATGTTTCACCAGTTTTGGAATCTCTACGAAATGAATTTCAATGTCATTACTTAAGATTTGTTGTGTTTTCGTATTCCATAACTGTCCGATTGTATGAACGGTTTTTTGCACCAAAACTAAAGAGCCGCTTCTGAATAGATACAGGAGCGGTTCTTTGGATGTAGTTACTGGATTCATAGGATGGCTTTTTTCTATGAATCTTTCAACAATATAAGGCTTTTATAATTCCATGCATTATAATAATATCTTTCGGATTTCTTCTGTACTTAGACCTGTGAATTTCGCAATGTCTTCTAACGGCATACCATTCTTATGCATACCATGAATTAATTGAGTTTTGCCTTTTTCCATACCCTCTTGTTCATCAAGTAAAAGCTTTTCACGAGCTTCATATGCAAGTCGGAAAGAAGAATCATGACTCATAGTACCAAATAATTGTTTAAACGCAAAATCAATTCGTAAATTTACTAGCTTGTTGGACATGGATTCCCCTCTCCCTGTCGTTACTTTTCTTAGTATTATTGTACAAGATAAATCGATTTGTATGCAAATCCCTCTTCTGAAGTGTTATATTCGGTTTTAATTATTTTATCTTCTGTGTGTCCAGCATTTTCAGGTTGGTTATTTTTCGTATGCATCGGTAAAGTATATCTTAACTGATACCTGCCATTTCTAACATTTCGCGTATACATGGATTTGTGAAATCTTCCCTTTTACTCATTATATTTTTATTAGATTTCCGCGAAATAATCCAATTTTAAACAGCCCGTAAGTGAGTTATGTGGCGGGTAGTTCAAAAGATATTTGGTACATTACATAATTGCTTTTTAGAAAAAACTATTTACCATAATTTCCACCAAGGTTTCTTCTTTGTTGCGGCTGTCTCTAATAATATTTTCTTTTCTTCTTGTATCTCTCTTATCACACTCATAAACTGCTGATCGCGTCTCTCTAACTTTTCATCAATATATCGCTGTTGTACATCTAATTTATGTGTCAGTTTCTCTAGCAAATGGTTTTGCTGCTGAATCATTTCTTTCAGTTCATTATATCGCTCGTCATGTTGTTCGATTTCTATTATAACGGTTGTGTCGTCTTCTGATACATCTTTCTCTTTTATCCATATCATTACTGCGTTACAAGCCTGTTTTAATGTCATATCAAGATGTGATTTGATCTCAATTAACCGTCTCAGCGTGATAACATCTTGATCTAGGAATCCCCCTGTGGCCATGCTCATTCTTATGGAATGGATAGCCGGCTTCCTCTAGCATGCTACAGTACTTCCGTAAAGTTGACTCTCATCATCGCTACGTCCTTGCTAATATACACCAGCTGAGAGCTTCCTGTTTCATTGGCCATATCACCACCACCTCGCGTTATAGCATTCATGATGGTAGAAAGAGATTCCTTGTCTTCACCAAAACGCCCTATAAATAAAAATTAAAAAACCAACATAAACCCCTTCTTTTTAGATGGGAGAGAGCATCCGGCCATGCATAGAAGCGGTTAGATCCTTTTCCTGCCCAGACATAGTGAAAACAAAGAGAGAAAACGAGTGCAGGTCACCTTTTGTTATCCATAGCCGCGGCTTATATGTCGAAAAATCAAAATAGATTTATACAGTTATCTTAAGTAATATCATACATAGGTACAATCTAGTTTTGCTAGCATACCATTTATACGAATGGTCTATGTATTAAAATTATGTTTAATATATGAATTTTATTAGAAAAAGAGATCCGTTTAAAATAAACAGATCTCTTTTTCTATACTTGTTTAAGGTTAGGGTATAAACAATTTGGTATTAGCACACATGATGAAGCATGTTAGGAACTTCAAGATAAATTATAATAGATTTTCATACGTTTTTTCATGCAATATTGCATGAGGAAATTAAGAAATATGGTATAAAAGAAATGTATATTCTTAATTAGGTGAAACACATTTGGGTTATTCATCCACTTTTAGGGTGTATTTTAAATTAGATTTTTTTGAGATGTAATCGGAGGATAAAAGACATGATAAATCAAGCTGAATTGCTATGGAAACGTATAATTGAAAGAGGCTCAAGCCTTGAAGTAAACTTTCAAGAAACATTAAATCTCCAACCGGGTGCAAGAGATGAAGATTTTCAGCTAATTGAGGCTACACTGGGTATTACACTTCCTAAAGAAATGAAAAGTTTTTACAGGGTATATAACGGACAAAGTTGGGAACCAGGGGTTGAGTCTTTTGTAAGAAATCTGGTCCTTTCCCCTACTTCGCAAATTATAGACAATTGGACATTTCTACAAGATGAATTCGATCCAGATGATTTAGAATCGGATATTGAAAATGAACTTAAACCTGTTCTTTGGAATTCTAAGTGGATTCCAATTGCAGAAAATGGTGGTGGGGATTATCTTTGTATTGATACAGATCCATCAGAATCTGGAGTAGTAGGACAAGTGCTATATTTTTGGCATGATTGGGGAAAGCGTTCTATTGAGGCAAAGGATTTATTCGAATTCATAGAAATTTGTTTGAAAGAAGATAATAGAATTCAATAGAATGCAGTGTTCTAATGAAAATTAAAGTTATAAAAAAGGATGTGAATTACTTCGAATCAGTTGTATATCAATGAGATGTTTGTTTTTGTTCATAGAGTTTCTGGATTCTTTATTTATAGTATTTTGAATGTATACTTTTTTAGTCATTTTTGAGGAAAATGGGTAAAGTGCGATAAAATCAAGGAAATGAATGTAAACTAATATACTAAAGTTTACATTCGCTTTTGTTTGTAGGAAAAACAAAAAGAACTTGTAAGAAAATCACAAGTTCTTTTTGAAATAATGTAAACTGAAGGGCAAAACAAATTATCTTAACAGAAACACTAGGGATCACTATCTTGAAACTAATAGGACACCCTTATTGTATAACAGATATTAACATGTTTATAATTTATATTTTGAATATTATGTGAATTTTTATAATAAAAAAAAGAACCCTATTTATGAGGATTCTGCAACAGAGAATAACAAATATATAACAATAAAAAGAATTACTTATTATTATAGCTTATATATCTATAATATAATATTGAGAAATATTTACATAAATCTAGTATGTACTACTTAGCAATCGTTGAAATCTCTTGTTTATATACAAGTTACTGCTTACCATGAACCATCATAAGGACGGTGAATCTATCCATCGCGAGGTTCTGTCCAGGTATCCGTACCCCTTATAACAAAAACACTTCAAAAGGTATACCCTTTTTGTATGAATTATGAGAAATCCCAATTAATATTGTTTTAGCAATCCAATTATAAATTGTACATTTCTTATGTGTATACAATTAAACAAAAACCTATTATTATTACACCTACACATACTATGATACCAGTTGTATTTAATAAAAGGCTGACTATTATCAAAGCTATGGCTTTAAGTGCAAACACATTGCCCTTTTCTTTCCATTTTCTATAAAATACTATTATTAAATAGGCTAATGGAACCATGCCTCCTAGGATCATAATTCCTCCAATTAATTTTTCCATTTTCTCCCCCTTTATTTTATAGTCGGTTTCTCTCTCTTGTCATCGTACTGTACACAGCCGTTATAATCTATAACAAAAGGCAATTTTCATATTCGTATCCATCTAAAAATTTAACATTTAGTACACTAATTAAATAATCATGCATTTTTCAATTTTTATGCTGAAAACATAAAAAAGCACTCGTCGCCTATAATAGACAATCAAGCGCTTTAAGTTCATGAGTTTTCTAAGTTTATAAGTATCTGTAAGTTTTTTGTAATAACACTAAAACAAAAAAAGAGAGGTGATCACCTCTCTTCTTACTTTAACTTTCCTTCAAATATGATTTTCCGGCCACATGGCTCCACAATCATTTTCCCATCCTTTTTCACTTCATGAAAAATAGGCTCTTCCATACGACGAGAAGGGGCATACCCTTCCTTTTCCATGCGCTCTATACACTCTGTAATCGTTTCATTATGTAATACTTCGAATTTCTTCTTATTAGGTTGTTTCGTCATGCCCAAACCTACTTTCTATTTTTCTTGTTGCGGATTGACTTTTCATATACGTGATATAAAGAAGTGCAATAATTGCCATTATAATCATAACTGCTAGAAAAAAGCTTGTATACTGTATTTTCTCTATAAATACCCCGCCTAATACAGGTCCGATTATACTTCCTATGCTAAAGGCGATTCCCGATAATATATTCCCCGCAGGTAATAAGTGTCTCGGTAATAAATCTGCCATAAATCCAAGCCCTAATGAAAAGCATGAACCGATGACCATACCGGCTACTAACATACACGCAAACACAATCCAATAATATTGATCAAACACCGCCGCAAGTAAGAACACGATTGTACTTGCACTAAATGTCCATGTCAAAATACGATCTCTTCCTAAGCGATCACTTAATATACCAAGCGGAATTTGCGTGATGATTCCGCCTATTGCAAATGCTGGTAATAAAAAGGAAACGTCTGCAACAGACCAGCCTTTACGCATCGCATACACAGGTAAATTACTATTTAGCATTGCTTCTAATACACCATATGCTAAAGGTCCAATGAGTGCAATCCAAGCCATTCCTACTACTTGTTTATAACGAGAAAATGATGATTCATTTTCCTTTCGCATTTCATCTTGCTCTGGAAATGCATTTTGAGTTGGGAGTAATAGTAACCAACCTAATAAACAAAGAATAGTAGACACGATAAATGGCGTTGCAATGCCGTACTGAACCGTACTTGCCAAATATGGGCCGAGTGCAAACCCAATTCCAAAGAATGCTCCATAAATGGATACTTGTCTGCCAATTTTATTCGGGCTGGCCGTCGTTGTAATCCATGTCTGCGTTCCTACATGGAGCATATGATCCCCAACTCCCACGAAAAAGCGAAGCAGAAGCCATACCCAAAATGAAAATGTTTGTGTAAAGAAAAATAGCGAAACGACAACAATAAATCCTCCAACTACTATAATTGGCTTCATTCCAAATCGCTGCATCGGTTTTTCTAGCCAAGGCGAAATAAACAAAATCCCAATATATAATGCCGTTGCATGCATGCCATTAAAACTAGAACGAATTCCTTCTTGCTCAAAAATCATGGCAATTGCTGGTAAGAGCATTCCTTGAGATAATCCAGAAATTGCAACAATTCCGACCATAATCCAAAATGTATACCTTTTTGACATCCTCTTCCCTCTCCCTTTACATGCTCACCAATCTTCATTATAATCTTTTTTTCAACAATCATGCATGAAAAATAACATAAAAAGAAGTTAGAAGAATGGTCTTCTAACTTCTTTTTATGTGACCAATTTATTTATTTTCTAACCAAGCAAGAACGTGCTCCGTAAATACATCTAAACAATCAATAAAAGGTGAATGCCCACAATCATCTAAAATAACCAGTTTTGCATTTGGGAGATTCTTTGCTAATTCTTCTCCAACAACTTGTGGTACAACATAATCGCGATCTCCTTGTAAAACAAGCGTCGGTACTTGAATGCGATGAATATCACCATTTCCAGACACGATGCCATTATGTTCATCTGAAATATTAAATGTAACTAACGCATAGTTTACATCTACAAAATTACGCTGCGTGAGCATATCATCTAAATACTTTTCATAGCGCTCATTATCAGGTTTATTATGCGTATATATAAGCAAATTCCATACTGTTCGATAATACAACTTGTTCATATTTCTTATAGCATCTAATACAGGAGCAATCTGAACAGGATCCTGTGCAATTTCTTCTTTTGTTTTTAATAGTGTAGAAAGAATTGGCTGACCATTTATATCCTTTTTAAAAATAGGGTACCCTTTCATTCCTACTGATTCAACCAATATCAATTTTTCCACAAGCGCTGGATAAGAAGCTGTAAATTCCATTGCAACGCCCCCGCCCATGGACCAGCCCATCAATGAAAATTTCTTTAACTGTAATGCATCTACAACTAATTTCACATCACCTGCGAATTCTTGCAACGAGTCTATTGACTTATGATAGGTTGACTGACCGAATCCACGTAAATCAAGAGCATAAATATGATATTTCTTCTCTAATCTCTCAATGACTAAATCCCAGTGCTGTGAAGATGTCATATTCCCATGAATGAGTACAATTATTTCTGTATTTTGCTCTCCAACTTCTTGATATGCAATTGTTTCTCCATTTGATAACGAAACAAACTCCATTGTTGCAGGCTTAATCATCACACGTTCCCCCATTCAAATTTAGTAGAAAGAAAATTCAGAACCTACTTCTAGAATACCATGTAGAATGTATGTTCTCAATATAAAACCTATACAAAATTTTTACATAAGACAACATGTCTATCACTATATAAATCCATTTTGATTTTTCGACATATAAGCCGCGGCTATGGATAACAAAAGGTGACTTGCACTCGTTTTCTCTCTTTGTTTTCACTATGTCTGGGCAGGAAAAGAATCCTGACCGCTTCTATGCATAGCCGGATGCTCTCTCCCACCTAAAAAGAAGGGTTTTATGTCAGTTTTTTAATTTGTATTTATATAGTTTTTTCCATTCGTGAAATCAAATTACCTTTCATACTTCTATATATAAATCCATTTTGATTTTTCGGCATATAAGCCGCGGCTATGGATAACAAAAGGTGACCTGCACTCGTTTTCTCTCTTTGTTTTCACTTGGCATGGAGTAGGAAAAGGATCTGACCGCTTCTATGCATGGACGGATGCTCTCTCCCATCTAAAAAGAAGGGTTTTATGCCGGTTTTTTAATTTGTATTTATATAGACAATTATGTTAAAAAGATATATAGTTAGCTAGGTAACTAATTAGAAAGGATCAAATAAATGACCGAAAAACAGCATTTTTTCCACATTGTCAGCCAGACTTCTAGGAAATTCACCAAAAAGTTTAATGAACGCGTGTCACCAACAGGTTTATTCAGTGCACAATGGGCCGTTATTTTTCAGGTTCATCAAACTGGGCCATGTACACAAACTGAATTATGTCAATATTTAAATGTAGAATCTCCAACAATGACTCGTACGTTAACACGTATGGAAACAATGGGATGGATTATTCGAACAGAAGGAAAAGATCGCCGTGAAAAGCTGATTTCCTTATCACATACAGCGATGGAAATGATTCCAGTATGGCAAGAAGAAGTAGATGCATTTGAAGAAAAAACGTTGCAGAATGTAAGTGAAGAAGAACTACATCGTGCTTTTCAAGTGTTACAAACTGTTATTAAAAATCTAGATAATTAATTGGAGGGATGACGATGCAAAGTGAGAGACTTTGGACGAAGGACTTCCTTGGAACATGTTTTAGTAGTCTGTTTCTCTTTTTAACGTTTTACATGCTTATGACCACTTTACCAGTCTACGTAATTGAAGGTTTAAAGGGTAGACCCGAGGAAATAGGACTTGTTGCGACAGTCTTCCTTATTTCTTCCGTCTTATGCCGCCCGTTTACTGGAAAGTGGCTTGATGATTTAGGAAGAAAGAAAATTTTATTTATTTCTCTTTCCTTATTTTTAGCAGCAACCGTTATGTATTTTGGGGCACAGAGCTTATTTTTATTACTTGCTCTTCGCTTCCTTCACGGAATTGGTTTTGGAATGGCAACAACGGCTACTGGTACAATTGTTACAGATGTAACACCACCACATCGCCGCGGAGAAGCACTTGGATATTTCGGAGTGTTTATGAGCCTACCGATGGTAATCGGACCTTTTTTAGGTTTAACTATTATTTCTCGTTATTCATTTACTGTACTCTTTATCGTTTGTTCTATTTTTTCATTACTTGCATTTGTCTGTGGTCTATTTGTAAATATCCCACATGAGAAAAAGGCAAGTAAAAAACAAGGGGAACGAATGAAGTGGAAAGAATTAATTGAGCCTTCTACTATACCAATTGCTCTTACAGGCTTTGTACTTGCTTTTTCTTATAGTGGCATTCTATCCTTTATTCCTATTTATGCAAAAGAGATTGGCTTAGCAGATGTTGCAAGTTACTTCTTTATCGTATATGCACTAGTTGTTGTACTTTCTCGTCCATTTACAGGAAAGATATTTGATCGTTTCGGTGAAAATGTTCTTATTTATCCTTCTATCATTATTTTTACAATTGGTATGTTTGTTTTAAGTCAGGCCCAAACTTCATTTTGGTTCCTTGGTTCCGGGATGCTAATCGGCTTAGGGTATGGAACCCTTATTCCAAGTTTCCAAACAATTGCAGTTTCTGCCGCGCCAAATCATCGCCGCGGATCAGCAACAGCTACTTATTTTTCATTTTTTGATAGTGGTATCGGTATCGGTTCTTTCGTACTCGGTATTATCGCTGCTCAATCAAGCTATCATAATATGTATTTTATCGCAGCCATTATCGTGGCATTCACACTTGTAATCTATTACGGGTTACACGGTAGAAAGCAAAAATTCAAAAAGCATCATACGGATGGAAAATTATCAGCATAATGTCAATTAGGAAAGTAAACATCTCTGTTTACTTTCCTTTTTTTGTTTTTCTAAGAAAACGAGCGTATACTTATTTTAGAAATGATAAGGAGGTCCATGAATGAATGTAAGAAAATCTCCCCTTTTATTACTTATGCTTACACTTATATTTGTTATAACAGGGCTTGGTTTTGCATTTTTTAAGCAAAATAAAGTTCCACCTTCAAAACAATCGGTAACAAAAGCAAATTGGCTACAAGATCCATACTTACGGTGGTCGTATACGCATATGAAAGAACTTGCCTTAACAAAAGTAGTAAAAAAAGATACTCATCACGTTTCAACATTCCCTATTGCTCAGCAAAATTTAGATAATTTTTCTGTTGAACAGGAAAATGGGAATAATATTTCTTTAAAAGAACTATTAGATCAAAATAAAACAGATGCATTTGTTGTCGTGCAAAATGGAAAACTTGTCTATGAAAATTATTTAAATGGCTACAAACAAAACGAACCACATGGCATGGCTTCCTTAGCAAAAGTCTTTACAGGCGCAATCATTCAGTCTTTAACGGAAGAAAGTATCCTTGATAAAAATACAACAGCTGAAACATATGTGAAAGAATTACATAACACACCATTCGGTAAAGCAACGATTCAGCAGTTAATGGACATGCAAATTTCCGCTACATATCCTACCCATGGATATGTACAACGCGGGTTAGAAAATCAAGATGCACAGCTCTATTTAGCTAGTAATATCCTTCCTCGTGGTAAAAATTATGATGGCCCGATGAAAATTTATGACATGTTACTTGAAGCAACTGAAACAGCTCAGCCAGGTACTCAGTTTTCCTATAATAACGGCTCAGCTGAAACACTCGGATGGATTATTCGGACAGTAACTGGGAAATCATTAGCAGACAATGTGAGTGAACGAATTTGGGCAAAAATCGGTGCTGAAGAAAATGCCTATTATGTTGTCGATGAAACAGGAGTTGAACAAGCAAGTGCAGGTTTAAATGCAACAGCGAGAGATATGGCACGCTTTGGTCAAATGATATTAGACAATGGCTATTATAATGGAAAACAGATTCTCCCCTCTTCTATTGCAGAAGACATAAAAAGCGTACAACAAGATGAACTCTCTATTGGAGAAGGCTCATCCATTTCTTATCATAATCAGTGGTGCATTCCACATAATGAACACGGTGCTTTTGAAGTATTAGGAAGTTATGGGCAAAGGCTATATATTGATCCAAAAGCAAATATGGTCATTGTACATTTTTCATCAAATGCTGAACCTAGTGGTGACATTCATTCTACTTATTCAAATATGTATTTAAAAATCGCAAAACACCTGAAAAACCTTTCACATGAGTGAGAGGTTTTTTTTGTTTATACATCTGAATTTTCTGTCTTTGAAAGGTTATTCCTTAATGATATCGAATATTTTAATAAACAAAATTAAGGAGGTTGATAACTTTGTTTCGAACTTTTACAAATGGATGTGTCGCTCTTGTACAACGCTTTTTACCAGATCCCTTTATTTTATCCTGCTTTCTTACCATCTTTGTTATCTTCTTTGGTACTATCGCTACGCAGCAATCACCAGTTGCAATGATCGCTCATTGGGGAGATGGAATTTGGGGGCTTTTAGCCTTCTCCATGCAAATGGCACTCGTGCTTGTGACAGGTTCTGCTTTAGCCAATGCTCCCCTCGTTCGGAAAGGATTGGCTAAAGCTGCACAACTACCAAAAACAAGTGGACAAGGAATTATTGCTATTTCTCTCGTTAGCTTATTAGGTGCCTAC